>JAXMMN010000745.1:0-9139 GCA_034366485.1 Bdellovibrionales bacterium | reverse complement strand
TCTTCTTAGCGGTCCTGACTTCAACGCACTGTCGATTATCTATTTAATGTTTATGATTAGTGATCCGAAAACCTCGCCCAACAAGGCGCTTCAACAAGTGATGTTTGGTGCGACGATTGCTTTTGTTTCCGTATTCTTAAGATGGTATGGCGGGATCGCTCACCAAATAATCGGACTTTTTATCACCTCGAGTTTGTTCTTCATCGTCGAGTCCGTTGGTCCAAAGTTTGGTTCAAAATTTGGCCGGTTGAAAGTCGGTCGGCCAGGTTTAGCCGGCTGACGTTTTGGCCGGTTGAATTGTTACTTGCCATCGACAGAGGGTCTCATCGAACTTTGCGTCAGTTTTTGTTAGCGGCTTATTTTGCGTTTCGTACTTCGCACGACTGGCGCCTCGAGCTCTGCGATATCGCTCGTTCCAATATTTGATTTTTCTAAACGCATTGGCGCGGGGCCGTCACCGTTCACGCTGGCTCCACGGATTTCAGAAGTCTGGTCAGCGGCCGCATTGGTAGCGAAAACAACGCCAGCTCCAATTCCGATAGCGGGAAGAGCTTTGAGCGACGGTCCGCCGACGCGAAGAAGTCTCGCCTGGCGAGCGCTGGCGGTTCCCTTTCCGTAAAGTTTTTCAGCGTTTTCGAGGCGCGATCGACGAAACTGGAGACGTGCTTTTTCGTCTGCGATTTTTAGCTGTATCGCAGCTACTTTAGTTTGGCGAATGGCAGCGTCCGGCTCCGCTTTTACCTTATTCAGCAATTCCTCGAGCTCGCCGAGATCGCGTAGAGAGAGCTGAACCAATTTGAAGTAGCCATCGACCTGATCTACAGCGGGACTCTTTGCTAAAAACCTATCGATGTCTTGTTCTTTGACTTGATCTGCCGCTTGCTGTGTTGCGCCTGCTGCTGATTGCGTTGAGATTGGCGCGGATTGCGCATATGAGAATTCCGGGGCAAATCCTGAACCGATGAATGAAAGCGCAGCCAGCGTTACGAAAAAGATTTTGTTAAAAGTTTTGGCGGTCATTGCTCACTCCGGTGTGAAGGTATTTTAGTCAATTCAAACATTTGCCTGTTTTGCTTTCAGCCTTTGGCTATTGCCTGCAGATGAGTGCAAGCAGTGCCGTGCAAGTATTGTCTTGCAAGTAGTGCCGCCGGCTTAAGCCTGTCTCGAAATGAGACACGTCGCCGGTATCGGTCGTTGGCGTACAAGCCAGCACAAACATACTGACTGCAGTTCGCTATAATTGGAATTGGCCGAAAGCTTGGACTTTGTCGGCTGCTCTCGTGCTGTTCATCGAGTCGACATCTGTTGCCGAAGAATGATACTCGAAGCCGGGTCAGAGATCTCAGGCAGATTGCGCCATGTCCTAGCGCGAGCGCCCAAGCGCCATTCGACGTGGCTTTAGACTCGCCCGAACTTCGTTCGTGAGGGCCCTGCTCTCACGTATTGTTTTCGCAATCCTTCTCGTGTGGCGCTTCGAACTTTGCGATATCGCTTTGGCGAGCTACCTTGTCGCGAGCCAATTTGTTCGCCCTCTCAGCAGGGCCCGGATCTGGTCATCCTCTTTGGCAAAGCTTTTTTCCACGCGAAGCATGAAGCACGCTTCTTCGCGGCGATTGCCTGCGCCTTCAAGTTGATTGATTCGAACGTAGTCGCGCAAACCAAGAAGAGCTCTGAACCCTTCGACCACGCGGGTGAAAGGGCGATAGTCCCAAAACCTTTCGCGCTTCGCGGGGCGCTTGGGAGACGTGTCTAAATCAGCTGCCGCATCACGTGTGAGATTGAGGGACGTCGACGTTTCAATTTTTTCCGCGCCGGCCACAGAACTCCAGCGATTGCGTCCCGTAACAGCCATGGCGATCGCCGCAGTCGCCGCGCGAATGAACGGCGCATAGCCAAAGCGATTGGAAAGTTTAATCTGTAAGTGCAGGTGATTTCCGACATTGGCCATCGAAATCACGCGAACTCCGTAAGTCACCGAGAATTTGTCGATGATGCGGCTCACGTGGGCTGCATTTCGCGGCCTTCGAAAAGACCAATCGCCCTTGGCTTTTGAAGACCGAAGCACCAAGTGCATCGTTTCCCTGGTTGAAAGCGGCCGGCCCCGTCGCCGTCCGGCTCTGGTCTTCAGAAGGTCGCCGCCATACGCAGACCTTTCTTTTGCCAACATTGAAAACTGAGGAGTTCGCTTTGCCATCGTTCGGAACCTTACGTGAACGATGGTATAAGATCAAGGTTCAATGGCGAATAAAATAGTAGGTGGCGAATAGTAGGGGGGGGGCGAACGCCGAGCTTTATCGGCGCTCTTTGTGTCTGAGATTGGTATCGCTTTCGATATTTTTCGGCGATGAGCCACTGACGTCTCCCTCGGATCTCTGGTGGTAGATTCAAGCGGCAGAATCGGTAGCTAGTATCGGGCGATTCTTCGCACGTGGCGGACCATCGCGGCGGCCGGGGAGTCAGTTCGGTGCCCCCGGCCACCGCAATCGGCCATCGCGGCGGGCAGGGCTACTGTTCAGCGCCCCGGCCACCGCAATCGGCCATCGGGACCCGTCATCTGGGCTGGCGGAAAATTGGACACTCCGGCGGAAATTGGAAACTTGGCGGAAATGTTAAACGGCGGCTCTCGTCGCGGGCGCGGCTCAGGCGGTGATCGCTGTCGAAGTCCAGGTGAGGCTGTTTTAAAATGAGCCGCGAATTCAATAAGAACTGTCCAAGTTTTTTCACTCCGGAAAAACCGCTTAGAGACCTGCAAATGGAATCACGAGACGGCGACGAAAAGTCGATAAGCTGGTAAGGGCGGGGGCTTTTATGAATCAACGTGGGTATGTACCTGAGCGACCAAAACAAATCATTTTGGCCAGTCGAACAGAACAAGAGAACGCGATCTTGCGAAAAAAGCTGAACTCTCTTGTCGAGATTGTTCCCGGTGGAGCGAGAATAACGACAACACGTCCGCAAGCCACGAAGCTCGAGCTTGGTGGAAATCCGGATCTTGTGATCTTCAACTTCAATGATTGGAATCAGAACGAGCTTCAGTTTGTCGAGGGCCTTCGGAAAGAAGGCTACGAGCGAATGATCATGATATTGGCGAAAGCAGACGCGCCGACCGCAGTGCAAAATTTGGCGTTGCTCGAGCGAGTTGTGTACTTGGAAAAGCCATTTGAGATTCGCGACCTGGTAGGAATTGCAGAAAAAGCGATTTCCCAGCAAACCGTCGCTCAGCGAATTTATCGCCGCTTCAATACCGAGCAACAAGCCACGGTGGAATTCAGTGGCGGCGAAACGGGTGGCAATCGCGCCATCGAGTCGCGCATTTTTAACATGTCTAAGACAGGTGCCTACCTGGAGCTCAACTCGCTTCAAGACGTCAGTGTCGGAGAAACGGTTAAGCTCCGCATGGAGCTTGAAGATGTGAGCCGAACATACGTGATGCCAGCGAAAATCGTGTGGACGCAGATCATGGGGCGAACTGGCGGTACCGGTGTTGGCGTGCATTTTACTGGACGCGGAGCTGTTCGGCGCCATATTTTCCAGGTGTAGTCGAAAATTACTCTTCATCGCTCGCGAGAAACATCCATGGCAAAACAAAAGAAGAAGAGTCGGCACACCGAAAAAACCCGCAGCCCGAAAAAAACGAAGCAAGCGACCAACGCCTATTTCCAAGTCCTCGAGCACAAGCTTCTCCGCGCTGGGCGCGAGTTCCGTGTAATGGAAGCGGTGTTTTCTAATCCAGAATCGCGAAATGCATTAAGCCTAGAAGCAGCGCGCGAGCTGAGTAGCCTAGTTAAACAAGCAAGTACCTGTAATGCCCTTTTGGTTCGCGCCGAGGGCCGCGTTTTTTGCGCGGGCGGAAATATCAAAGATCACATTGCGATGGGAAAGGCCGCTAGCCTCAAAGGCAATCGCGAGATCGCGGCCGCATGCGAGAGTCTTTCGAAACTCCCAGTTCCGACGATTGCGATCGTCGAGGGCGATGTCCTCGGCGGTGGAGTCGAATTCCTATCGTGCTTTGATATTGTGCTCGCGACTCCGCATGTGATGCTTGGGTTCTGGCAGCGGCGCTTAGGTTTGGTCTACGGCTGGGGTGGAGGAGCGCGCCTCGAGCGTCGCCTTGGCCGTCAGGCAGTGTCGCGCCTCGCGATACAGGCTCGCGCAATGACAGGGCGAGAAGCGTTTGAAATCGGCTTAGTCGACCGTGTGGTCGCCCCTTGGGAGATTCGCGAAGAAGGACTGGCGGAGCTCATTCGCGTGGCTGTGCTACCCAAAAAGCCGGTCAGTACTTTAAAGGCTCATTCGCAGCGATCCTCGGCAAGCCCCGAATCGCGAGCGGGCTTTGAAAAGCTTTGGTTTGGCGATGAGCACCTGAACCGCATGAGGGCATTTTCTCCTAAGCGATAGAGTGTTTCAGCCTCTGGGAATCCATGTAATCTTGATTGTCCTTTTTTCGAAACGCCGTCGCGTGGGTTGCGACGGGACTGAGGTATCGTGTACCTTACGTCGATGCGCCAAACTTCGGTGAACGGGTCAAACTTACGAATTTTATCTGGAGATGTTTCGGTTTCGTTGTCGACGCTCTCATTTTTTGTCGCTTCGCTCTTTGTTGCGCTCGCTTTGTTAGTGCCAAAGGGTGCGATGGCGGCGGCGTCGTGCGAGGACTCGTTTAAAACCCCATCGGAAGGTGCATCGGCGGCCTCCGAAGTAGTTTATGTTTTAAAGTTTGATACGGGGGCAGGGTTTAATCGAGTTGTTTCGGGTCGCATCTTTATGGTCGAGCGCGATTCCAATGGCGAGGCAAATCGAGTTGAGGTCTTTCACGATCGCGGAACCGGGATCTATGCAGCGGGAGACGTCTTCCATCCCATTCGGTGGCCATCCCGGTCTTTGCCGCGGCATCAATGGCGAAAGGCGCTTGGCCTTGATGGCTACACACCGGTGCAGCTGATTGCCGCAGACAGTTCGGGTCATCGCTTCATCGGCCGCAACCGGCAAGGCGCCTTAAAGCTCTACCAGTCGCACGAACTTTTTCCGCTTGGTTCAAGCAATCGATAAACGTACAGAAAAAACGTACAGAAAAATGAGAGACCGAATGTCTGACCTAGTGCCGCCGCGACCACCGAAATCGACTCGAATTGTGCTTGAACTTGGACGATCGGAAAAGCGACTTGATAATGTCTTGTTGGCGGCTCTTCGCGAACAAAATGAAAACCCGATGCTAAAGCTGATTTCGCGTGTCGATTTCAAAGAACTTTTCAATTCTGGAAAAGTTTTGATCAAGGGGCAGAGGGCGAAGCCCTCGTCGGGCCTTGCCGCCGGAACGACCTACGTCGACATTTTGAACTGAAAAGCGTTTTGACGATGCAACCCTCTCGCGCAAGCAGCGCCGACGCCTAGTTGCTGTCTGGGGTTTTAAATCGAAGTAATTTTGCACCAAAGAAGCTTGCGACAAACAACACTCCGACGCCGACGACGAGTAGGAAAATGTAAAGTGCAGTCAGCGAGGGGGATCTTTCCATCGAACGTTCGCCAATCGTAAAATTCAATGCATAGCCGACACAAACGACGATCAAAGTGATCGCAAAAACCCAATACGCTCGATACCCAAGGCAAAGATCCTCACCTAACAATGGCAAATACTCCGCGCGTTCGGAAACCTCGGGTTGCGACTCCTTTTTCTTGAACTTTAAACTTTTGAGATTTCCGTAGATCGATTCGAGAAGTCCGATGGAATAAAGGACGTTGCCCCAAAACAAAAAGAAAATCGGGCTCGTCCACTGATCGAGGCCGATCGCTTTCCATTCGAAGATGAGCAGAATCGATGCATTTACAAACGCGGACATGAGCAAAAAAACCGTCAATATTCGCCAGCGACCACTAGCTGATAGATGAATTGGATCTAGGGGATCCATCCAAACGAGGTCAAAGCAATTCAGTTTTCCAGCACTCACGCGGTAGCGACGAAAGCCGACTATAAAGATGGTCGCGCACGAGAAAAACGAAGTCGCTGCAAAAACCAGAAACCAGATCGCACCGAGTAAAGGTCCGGATCGGTAAAGTTCAGAATCTTTTGGCAGAAGACCAAAGACGACGATGAACGGAACAAATAGCGAGAAACTTCCGAGTGAGAAGAACTTCGAAAAAACTCGATATTTATGCCGATCGACCATAAATTTTCTTCTTATGGTGAAGCTGTGACGCGAAGGCCAGCTTCTTCTTCACGACGCGCGATCGCAAGCTTGATGAGTTCGTCGATGAGGCCAGAATAGCTTCGGCCGGTAAGCCCCATCATCTTTGGATACATTGAAATTTTAGTGAACCCTGGAAGCGTGTTGATTTCGTTCACCAGAATTTTGCCGTCTGATTTTCGCAAGAAAAAATCCACGCGAGAAAGTCCGTGGCACTCGAGAACTTCACAAACACGCACGGCAAGGCGACCAAACTCTTTGGTTTGTTCCGGAGTTACTTTCGCAGGAAGTTCAATCGCGGCGCCATTTTCGTCCAAGTATTTCGCTTCGTACGAATAGAAATCATGTGTCGGGATGATTTCGGCAGGCGGCGAAGCTTCTAACTTATGGAAGCCAATCACGGCACACTCGATCTCGCGGCCCTCGGTGAATTCCTCTACAATGACTTTCGTGTCGTACAAGAAGGCATCGCGAATCGCGGTTTCAAACTTTTCTTTGGTTGAAACTTTGTGGACACCAATCGAGGAGCCCATATTCACAGGCTTTAAGAAAAACGGAAGTCCCAGTTCAGCTTTCACCGTTTCAAAGGTGGTTGGGTTTTTTGCATGAACGTGGCGGTGGATGACAGAAAATTTCCCGATCGCAATTCCGGCATCGCGAAGAAGTCGCTTCGTGACGTCCTTGTCCATACCAGCGGCGCTGCCAAGAACCGATGGTCCGACAAAGGGGAGACCAATGAATTTGAAAAAACCTTGGACGGTGCCATCTTCACCATAAGGTCCATGGAGAATTGGAAATGCGACGTCGAGATCGGTGACTTTTTTTCCGTTAGCCGTTTCAACTAAGACCGGGCCTTTGTCGCCGCGGTAAAGCGCAACAAGAGTTTTAAAGGCTGTGACGTCGATGGGTTTATCTAAAGACGTCTTGCGCAAATCATCGAGCGACGGAATCAGACGCATGACGCCTGTGCGATCTATGGCGACGAGCGTGATATCGTATTTTGAAGCGTCTAGCGCATCGGCAATGTTTTTGCCGGAAGCGAGCGACACATCATGTTCAGCACTTTGACCACCACAGAAGACAGCAACACGAATTTTCGACATGCTTTGATGCTAAAGCATGAAGCCCTAGTTGGTGAATCGGAAATCAACGACGGGCATGCATTGTTTGACGAGTATTTCGCCTTGGTTGCCACCGAGAGGTGCTAGTCCAGTCACACACTTGTTCAAAAGTCCTGCTAGGTAAGGCGCATCGGGGCTCATCGCCAAATTCCAATGAACGCGATCGGGCTTCCCTTTGTCCCAGAACACCATGTCAAATTCAATGTTGTAGACACGAAGCTTACAGTCGGGAAGACCTGCGCAGTTTTCTCGCTTCTGTACAAGTTCAGGGGGAGCTTCAATGGTCATCGATGTTTTTAAGCCGTGATAAGTGACAGTGTCAGCCATGGTCGAAACGGCTTCACCATTTGTGCTTTGCGCTTTGAGAATCCGAGCGCGAAGAGCCGACAAAAGAGCGTGGGGCGAGCGTTCGCGGAAAAGTGACTGAATTTCCGGTCGAAGCTTTGCGCCGCTTGAGTTGACGGAGGTGGTCGGCGTAGCTTCCGCGACCATACGTTCAAGGGACGGCAGCTCACGGCCAGGACCAAACATTAGCAATGTCGCATCGGCCTCCGGCTCGACGTTCGACGCTTTTAGGGCTGCGGTTTTGTCGATTCTCAGTGGAATCTCTGTGCTGGTTTTTTGTACGTTGCCGTTGGAATAAACCTGTTTGTGCTCGATCAGTGTCATCAGAATTTCGGTCGCGCTTTCGGTTCGCTCGATCACTGTTTGTGACGTATCAGAAATGACCGCATAGGCGCCGCCGACTCCCAATTCTTGAGTTTCTGAATAGATAAAGCCTTCGCCAAGTTGGATGGAAAGCGGCGTGGCATCTTTGAGTGGTTCACCAATGGCTTTGTCGATTTCTTCTGCTGAAATTGCCGGCCCGAGATTCAAGGGCACCGTATCCTCTTGTCCCTGGCAGCCGCCCATTTGTGTGAACAGGAATGGAATCAAGAGCACCAAAACGAGGTGGATAATCATCAGCGCTCGTGCGCCATCAAATCCGCCGCGACTTGTTTTTAATATTTTCAAGTTTATTAGTTTCAAACTGAATCCCATCCCCAAATCCAAAGCGGAATTGGCAGCACACGGTCCAATATTTTTGCCGTCGCGGGATCGAACTTTCCCATCTGAGAAGGCTTTTCGGGGCCGAACAAAAGTTGCACGAGATCGCGCTTAGAATCTGTCGAATAGATTTCGCCTTGATAGCCAAATTTGAAACGACCATTTTCTTCCTCAAGAACGAGGTCCGAAATGCCAATTGCTCTTGCGTGCCGCTTGACCTTTGAAAACAGGGAATCTGTTTTCAAAATTCGAACCATTCCCAAGTAGCCGCGGTGTTCTGGACAACCGGCTTCTTTGAGCTTCGAAAGAACTCCAGTCGCGTGGCTTGGCGCGATCAATCTTAGATCGCGCTTTTGCGCAGTTCGAAGGTGACTGAATAGGCCAAGCAAAGCGGAAACAGAACCGCCCCACTCGTGGATGTAGCCATCAAGATCAGCGCCTTTTCCAACTACTGCGTAGGCCGCGAGGCGACCGTTCGGTTCCCAAGCGGTCATAACTGTCGAGTTCGGAATCGACAACATCAGTCGGACGTCCTCTTGAGATCTATGCGACGAAACAGAGTGTTGTTGAAAAACTCGAACTAAAGCGTCCGGCGCAACTTTCGAAGAGTCTAAAAACTTCCATCCAGCGGTTGGACCGACTTCGCGATCGAGTATGACGGTGACTTCAGAACCCGCTAACTCAAAGTCCATGCGGCGATAGAAATCAAAAAGGTCTGTCCACAAAATCGCAAAGTCACAATCAGCGGCTGCCGCAGCTTCCAAGCAGGCATCGATGATTTGTGTCGAA
>JAXMMN010000744.1:0-4285 GCA_034366485.1 Bdellovibrionales bacterium | reverse complement strand
GCCAGCAGAAAGCCCGGCCTGGAGGTCGTAAAGATAGTCCCCGACGAATAACAGGTTGGAAGTGGTGATCGAAAAATGCTTCGCGATCAGATGCAAACCATCAGGTTTCGGTTTCGGTTGGGCATCATTTCTTGTTAATACTAAATTGCAGTTCAGCCCGTGCATTTCGAGTGTTTTAAGTGCTGTTGCACGTGAGTTGCGAGTGAAAATGGAAAAGGGTATTTGTCGCTTAGTCAAAAATGACAGCGTTTCTGGTACGCCATCAATGACTTTCGACTTTTCGGCTCCTTCAACCTCAAACTGATGAACGACTTCATGGCCCCAATTCTTCTTGCTCTCTGGCCACAAGTCGATTGTCTCGAGAATGGGGTCATCGACCCCTAACCCCAACGTACGGCGAAGTTCGGCAAAGTCGATTTTCGAGTCGACAAGAGTTCCGTCGAGGTCAAAAGCTATCGCGTGTACGCTACTTTTTGCCATAAGCAGCAGTTCATACTTCCGCTTGGCAGAGGTCAATGCCAACTGGCATCATTGACTGCATGGGTTTAGATTTCACTTTGAAATGGGCGCCGGCCGTCTGCTTCTTGCTGTTGATCGTGTATGTGGGTTTTAAGGAATACACTAGTAGCATGGGGTTCCACCAAGCCCGACACTTCGCTGCCGCTATTGCCGTCGTCACGTTTGTGCTCGTCTTTTACCTGTTTTTCGGTCTCCTTTGGCTTGTGCGTCAGGTTGCACCCATTGAATATTGGGTCGCGATTGGAATACCGTATTTGGCTTCTGCCGCGACAGCCTTATTGACGTTGGTTTTGCCGACCGGGTCGGTCTTTAATCCGAAGCCTGGAGATCTGCTTCGCCTTCCTGCCATGGCGGTTTTGGTCATTCCGTCGAGAGTAGTATCTAGTCCGGGAGAGCGTGGCTATCGCGCACGTCGCCTTGAGCGGCAGAGAATTGCTGAAACCTTGAAGTCTGAGTTCACTGGCGAAACCAATGACGTCCTCATCAAAGAGTTAAAAGAAAAACCGATGGTGCTGGTGGACATGGTGCCCAGTACGGACGAAGTGTCTCTCGTCGCCGTCGCAATCAAGTACGGGAAATTGGACATCGCCAAACATTGGATCGATCGCGGGGCAAATCTGAATGAGAGCAGCCGCGTGCTCGCTTCTGCTGCGGCGACGGGAAACCTGGAACTTGTAAAGTATTTGATGGCGCGGAAAGCTGAGCCGATCGCGGGCCGTCCTTTCAATTTTCGCACGCTTCCGGTTTGGCAGGCTTTCAAGGCAGGGAAATCCGAAATGCTCAATTTCCTCATCGAAACGGCGAAGGCTCAAGATCCGAACTATCCGGACTATGTATTTCAGATTTCTATCAAAGCTTGTGAAAGCGAACTTGCGAATGAGGCCCTTCGGCACGGTGCAAATCACAAATCTGTAAATGAATTCGGCCCACATTTTTTGTTTTCGGTCGCGCGCTCTTGTCATTCTGTTGAGTCAGCCAAACAATTTGAAGATTTCTTTCGCCTCGCCCAGAAACTGGAAGTCGATTTCAAAGCACCGGATCAATACGGGAAGACAATTGCCCAGTACCTAGATAGTTCCGATTCATGGAAACTAGATATCATTCGCAAGATAGGTGTTACAAAGTAGTACAAGACCTGCGGCAAGAGAATGTCGAGGTTTGCCGACAAACTGCTGGCAGATCGATTTTGAACGCCCTCGCACAAGTGTGAGCGGATCCACCATAAAGCTTGCCCGACCCACCGACGATAGACCCCTCGTAAGTTGCATGAGTAAGGTGCAATTGAAACGTTCAACTTTGAGCCAGGAGTCACGGTGAAAAATCATGCGAAGAATCATCTAAAAGATTATGCGAAGAAGCAGCCGATTATCATCTTCTTGGTTTTACTTGCATTGAGCACAGTGGCGAATGCGAACACGTTTGTCGAGTCATGCTATCTCGCTCGGTATCCCGACGTCGTCACTGGTTGGGTGAACAACGGTGGGAAAGCGATCGATCATTGGAATCGACACGGACAGTTTGAAGGAAGAATTCCTGATTGTCGGGGTATGGCGATGCCAAATCCTCCTCCCCCCACGCCGCCTGGTGCGCCGCCACCTTCAGTAAATCCACCAAGTGGCTCGCAGTACACTATTAATGGCGGTGGCCCAAGGCCAATTGAAATCTCTGTTGATCCGGTTCGATTTGCAGGAGCCGTTTCAAGTGTGAAATGGAATGGCGTTGAATTCATCAATGTTCACGATCGAGGTCGTCAACTTCAGACCGCTGTCCAATATGATGGCTATGCTGAGTGCAATAACCCGACAGAAGCTGGGTCTTCGCATGACGGACGAGGTGCGCGAAGTACGTCGAGGCTATTGGCACATTCAAAGACGTCACCATCTCAGTTGGCGAATCAAATCCAGATGGCGTATTGGTCCTATCGTCAGTTGACTGGCGCTTGTGTAAAAGGGATCGACACTCGTCTCACGTCGCCGCTTTCTAACACGGTTTTAAATAAAAACATCTCGATCGGTGCGTTCGGCGATCCACAAATTGTCGACTATTCTTTAACGATCACGCATCAGAAGCGAGATGTGGCACTGGAAGTGACATACGAACTACTCACTGGCTATCTGAATAGCGAATTCAAAAGATTTTTCTACGTTTCTAAAAAAACCGGCGGCCTAGCAGAGTATCTGGCCTCTGATTTAAAAGACATTTCTGGAAATGGTTTTCCTCCAGGTTCTTATATGGGGCAAGCGGCACGAAAACAGCAATTTGATCCTGTGATCATGTCCAACGCGTCGGGAAGTCATGCGATGGGTGCCTATATCCCTGCAAGTCAGATCGCGAACTGTAAGAGTGGCTTTGGCTATGCAGTGTTTCACTTTAATCTTGGTGGTTCGGGTCCCAATGGTGCCGGAACCAACAAGTGGAATCTAGCCGCTTATGATTCTGTGAACAGCAAGTGTATTGTCAATAACTCGCGAAGCTTCAAAGTGTATCTCGTCGTGGGGACTCTCGCGGAGGTCCATCAGAAGCTCGGAAAGCTTCTGAAGTCCGCGCCTTAACTCTCCACGACGATAACTATTTATGAAAGACTTCGGTGTTCGAAACAACGGGCGCCGAAGTTTCTACTTTTGGATGCTCATCATGCGAATCTCCAGCAACAAAGTAATATTTCATTTTTCCAAGGCTCCATACTCGGAAGCGATCGATAAATGAATACGCTGCCGGTACGACAATCAATGTTAGAAGCGTCGAACTAATCAAGCCGCCGATAATTGCCCAACCCATAGAAGTTCGCTGCTTGGAAGCTTCATTGAGACCGATCGCAAGTGGAATTGTGCCTGCGATCAACGCCATGGTTGTCATCAAAATCGGACGAAGACGTGCCTTTCCTGCTGTCACCATTGCGTTGGTTCGGTCCATTCCGCCCTGAACTAGCTGATTGGCATAGTCCACAAGAAGGATCGAGTTTTTACATGCGATCCCGATCAGCATAATCATACCGATCATCGAAAAGAGATTCATACTTTCTCTACCAACGAAGAGTCCTACAAAGGCTCCAGCGATTGCTAGTGGCATCGCAAGCATAATGGTGAACGGTGTCACAAACGATTCGTACAGCGAGGCGAGGACAAGAAAAATAAAGATCACTCCCGCACCCATGGCAAAGACCATCGATTCGCCGAGCTCTTTAAAGTTTTCGGCTTGGCCGATGAAAGAGAACTTCATGTCTTTGGGAAGTTTCACGTCGTCTTTCATAATGACACTGACGTCTTTTAGAATATCAGCAAGGCCGGCTCCTGGCGCGATGTCGGCCGCAATCTGTACGTACTTCATTCGATCCATACGCGTGATGCTTGAGGGGCCAGTGGCGTCGACGGGTGCGGCGACATTTGAAAGCTTCACAAGCGAGTTGTTCAGGTTTGGCACATAGATCTGGTTAAAGGCCTGTTTAATATCGCGCTGATCTTCTTTCATTCGAACGCGAATATCGTATTCGATTCCGGTGTCGCGATACTTCGCAGCCACTAAACCTTCCACTTGAGCGCGAAGTTCTGTTCCGATCGTCGACGTTGAAACTCCTAGCATTTGTGCGCGATTTCGATCGGGTACGACCTGAAACTCAGGCTTTCCTGTTCGGAAGTTGATATCGGTGTCGAGGAGTCCTGGATAGGCTTTCATCTTTTCAAGTGCGGCAAGGCCAACAGCTTCAAGTTGTTTTTGATCCGTACCTTGAATGATCATCGTGAACGGACGTTGACCGCCACCGACAGCG
>JAXMMN010000743.1:0-5554 GCA_034366485.1 Bdellovibrionales bacterium | reverse complement strand
TCGGCAGCGAGCTCTGCGAATGTATCTAAAAACGCAGCGATTGATGTGCTAGCGGCAACGAATTCAAATTTGTTTAGACCGGAAAACGCATTTTATTCCGATCGACCGGATTCGAATGATGCTCCCAACATCGAGGCATTGGCCGCGATGCTAGTCGCCGGAGAGCGTATGAAGCCTCATATGAGCGAAGCGCACCTGGGTCAGTGGAAACGACTATCGCGACCTTGGGTCGGCGCTCTGCGCGATGCTGCCGAGACACTTCCCTAATCCCGAAAGTTTGATAAACTGTTGGGCCTGGGGGATCTATGAAAAGCACATCTGCAACACTTGGTTTTGCCGTCACTATCTTATTCTCGGCTATTTTTTCAGCGACCATCGTCATCGCGCCGTACAATGACGCCTTCGCAACTGCTGGAACTTGCGGTGTCGACACTGCCTCACAGGATTCGTTTTACGATCTCAAAGTGAAAAGTGTGGAAGGCGACGCCGTCAATCTTTCGACGTATAAAGGAAAAGTCGCTCTCGTGGTCAACACAGCTTCGCGCTGCGGTTACACGTCTCAATACAAAGATTTGCAGGCAGTTTTCGCGAAATACAAAGATCAAGGTTTGGTCGTCCTCGGATTCCCGTCCAACGACTTTGGCGGGCAAGAGCCAGGAACCAACAAAGACATCAAGACGTTTTGTGAAACCAATTTCAACGTTAAATTTCCACTTTTCGAAAAGGCGCCAGTTACCGGAAAAGAGATTCAGCCGGCTTTTCAGTATCTCACGGCAAATTCAGCAACGACAGGTCCGGTGGAATGGAACTTTGAAAAGTTTCTTGTCGATCGCAATGGAAAAGTCGTTGGTCGTTTTAAGTCAAAAATATCGCCGACAGCCAAAGAGATCTCTTCTTTGATCGAAGCTAAGCTGAAGGAAAAATCGACGTGCACGTCGTCGATCTAGAAGGTGTAAGAAAATCGTTTTCAAAAACGGGACCGGTTCTTGAGAGTTTAGATCTGACCATTTCGCGCGGCCAATTTGTTTGTCTGCTTGGGCCCAGCGGCTGTGGGAAATCGACTCTGCTTCGCCTCATCGCTGGATTAGAGGAATCAGATTCTGGTCGCGTGACTGTCCATGCCGATCCAGCGCAAGGCGTTTCCTTTGTATTTCAAGAGCCACATTTGTTGCCTTGGCGTACCGCCGTCGAAAATGTGATGCTGCCGCTCGAGCTTCGGGGTGGTCTTTCAAGCACAGAACGCTGGGACAAATCTGTTCGAGCGCTTGAAGGTGTTGGGCTAGGAGAGGCACTGCAAAAGAGACCCCACGAGCTTTCCGGCGGCATGAAGATGCGCGCCTCCTTGGCGCGCGCACTCGTGACCGATCCGGACATTCTTCTTTTGGACGAGCCCTTTGCGGCTCTTGATGAAGTGACTCGGTATCAGCTGCAAGAGGACCTATTGAGATACTGGGGCAATGGCAAGATGACCGTCTTGTTTGTCACTCATTCCATTTCCGAGGCCGCATTCTTAGGGCAGCGACAAATTGTGTTCTCGAAGCGCCCTGCGAAATTAATCTCTGATCGGAGCTCGCGGCTTCCGAAGGCGGCGATAAATAGAAACAGTGAATTGCGATTGTCTCCCGAGTTCCTATCGGAAGTTCGCGAACTTTCTGGTGTGGGCCGATGAATTTGATTTTACCTTTACTTCCGATATTACTTATCGGCGTTCTACTTGAGGTACTTGTTCGAACGGGTGTTTTGCCTAGCTATTTGGTCCCGTCGACCTCCGAGGTCCTGCGGTCGCTTTGGATTGATCGTGTCGAACTTCTCAGTGGATTCGCAGCGACGGCCATTGCTGCGATTTCTGGGCTTGTGATAAGTTTGGTGCTAGGCCTCTTCGTAGCTATAGGTCTATCGCTCTCGTCATTTTTGCGTCGCGCGCTTCTTCCTTACGCCATTTTTTTTCAAACGGTGCCGATTATTGCGTTGGCTCCAGTCTTGGTTATTTGGTTTGGCTTCGGTCGGCCAACGGTGGTTGCCAGTGCGTTCATCGTTTCTGTTTTCCCAATGATCGCAAATACAATTTCTGGTCTGCAGGCGGCAGATCCGCGGTTGGTTGATTTTTTTAAGCTCTTTCATGCGTCAAGGTGGCAAATTTTGTGGAAGCTTCGCCTTCCGACGGCACTTCCTATGATTTTCACGGGGCTTAAAGTCTCCGCGGGTCTGGCTGTTATCGGCGCTGTTGTTGGTGAGTTCGTCGCGGGCGGGGGGTTGGGTGAAGTTGTTGACGCCGCTCGAACCCAGCAGCGTCTCGACAAAGTATTTGCAGCGGTGCTTCTGTCTTCCTTTTTGGGATTGGCGCTGGTGGCAATCATTGATTTAGTGTCAAAGCTCTCATTGAAATCTTGGTCGACCGAACGGAGCGTGTGATGAGACGGATCTTGGGATTTTCATTCATAGCTGTGATGGCATTAGTATCGGCGACATATGCCGCCGCCCCAGCTTCGGGTACAGATAAAGTGAAGCTTGCGCTGAATTGGAAGCCAGAGCCCCAATTTGGTGGCTTCTATGCGGCACGATTTTTTGATTTAGATAAAAAAAATGGAGTCGAGTTTGAAATTGTCGCTGGCGGCGCGGGAACTCCCGTTGTGCAAATGATTGCTGCGGGCCAATTCGATTTTGGGATCGCAAGCGGCGATGAAATCGTTGTCTCGCGTGTTCGCGGAATCGATCTTGTTGCGCTTTTTGCGACCTACCAAACAAATCCACAGGGCGTGATGACTCATGCCGAACGTGGCTTTGAATCTTTGGCCGATGTTTTCAAAAGCCCAGGGACAATTGCGATGCAAAAAGGGCTTCCCTATGCGCTCTACCTGCAAAATCGCTATTCATCGGGACGGCGCGCTTCTGTGGTTCCGTACCTGGGAGGAGTCGCTAATTTTCTTGGCCGGAAAGACCACTCGCAACAATGCTTTGTAACCTCCGAACCGCTGCTCGCATTGAAACAAGGGGCCAAGGTCAAAACATTCCTAGTGGCGGATAGCGGTTTTAATCCGTACACGACGGTTCTTGTCACTCGCCGGTCATTGCTAGCAGAAAAGCCGGAGCTGGTAAAAAACGTAGTTGCCGCCGTTCGTGCTGGCTGGCGGCAGTACTTAGACCAACCAGATGCGACGAACGAAAAGATGAGCGGACTCAATCCTTCCATCGATCCAGCGACGATGAAGGAAATGGCGGCGGCTCAAAAGCCTCTGATCGAGCCACTCGCGGCATCGAAGGATGACTTAGGAAAAATGCAGCCTGGAAGATGGACGGAACTCGAGGACCAACTTCGTAAAATGAAAGTCATCGATAAGAAGTCTCCACCCGGTCCCTACTTTGTGGAGCTATGAAGTGAAAAGTCTGCTTCAAGGAAGATCAATTCTTATTGTCGACGACGAAAGTGAGTTGCGCGAAATTTTGGCCGAAGAGTTTGAGGCCCTTGGTGCGACCGTGAGAACAGCTGCCGGCGGAAACGAGGCCTACAGCCTGTTTGAACAGTCGATGCCAGACGTGATTCTAAGTGACGTGCGAATGTCTGGCGGGGATGGGATTGCTCTATTGAGTCGAGTTCGGCAGAGGTCACCGAATGCGCCCCCCTACTTTTTTCTACTTACGGGATTTGCAGAAACTCACGAGGTTCAGTTGCTGTCACCTGGCAGCGTGGAAATGATAACTAAGCCCTTTAGTTTGAGGTCACTTCGAGACCGCGTTGTTGCAGTCTGTGATTTGATTACATAAAAAAATCCCTTCGCATTTCTGCGAAGGGATTTTTGTGCTCGACACCGGCTCTGGTGCCGCTTTCAATTTACATGTTTGTGTTGTTGTTGTGACGGGCAGCTTGCTGTTCACGTGCTGTTGACAAGATTCCGTTGACCATCATTTCTGTCGCTTTTACGTCTTGATCCAAAACTTGCGCCATTCGGTCAATCGTCGCTGGTGAAAGCGAGCCAGCCGTACCGATTGTGCGTGCTTCCTGAAGGTCAACACCGATCGATGCCCAAGCAGCAGCTGCCGATTGGTCATCTTGTGCCTTCATTGCTTGATCAAGAGCCACGATCAACTTAGATGCTGATTCTGGCTGCAAGTTGTAAGTGAGCGAGATGTCGCCAATGCTGAGAGCTTCAGTTGATTTGTTGTCGCCCATGTTGCGATATCGACCACCACATGTGTTAACAGTCTCTGTTTCGCAGCGATAGACAGTGCCGCCGCCATACGTGCGATAGTGACCGCAACGTTTAGAGTCGTAGATGCGACAAGTACGTGTTGGTGGTGGCGGTGGTGGACGATGGTGAGCGGAATCAACGATGATCGCACCAATGACAGCGCCAGCTGCGCCAGCGGCTAATTCGCGATCGGTACAGCCAACTTGAAGTCCGCCAACCAATGCCAAAATCGACAAAACGGCCATCTTGCTTTTCGAAAATGAAAACTTTGAAGTTGAAAACACGAAATGCCTCCAGAAAAATAAAATTTTACGATCCAAAACCTCTTCGACCCGCCCCAAGAGTGCAAGATAGAGGCAAGACCAGGGCGTTCTGTGCCCAGGAACACAGTTCTGGCCAAATCCCCTTCAAATCGCTCTGGGCATGGCGCTTTGCTGAAAGGTGTGAAATTATCCACTTCAAACATGTTTGAAGTGACGAAAATGCGCCCTGTCGGGGGACACGCTAGGGCACTTTGCGCGAAGGCGCCTGGTCTTGAATGGCGATGAAAACATAGGAGGAGATTCTTTATGATTAAACGCCTTTTCGGTGCTGTCTTATTAGTGACGGCCTTGATTGCTTCCGGGGGACTTCTGGGGTGTCAGTCGTTAATTGAGTCGGTTTTGCAGAAACCGAAAGTGGATTTTCATTCAGTCAGCGTGCGCGACGGGAATAAAGACGGCGCCACGGCTGTGATTGCCCTTGATGTCGCCAATCCAAATTCAATATCGTTAACTGTTGACCAGTTAGACTATGCGCTTTCGATTGGCGGTCGTGAAGTTGCGAAGGCAGATGTTGCAAACATCGCAAAGCTAGCTCCCGAATCCACAACCCGCGTCGAAATTCCGGTACCCTTTAAATACAACGAGATCTTTTCTTCGGTCTTGGATCTAATTTCAAAAGGGACTGCCGCCTATAAAGTGACCGGATCTGCCAGAGTGGGTTTGTTCACTTTGCCTTTCGATCATGGTGGAGATTTGAATCTGCGATGAAGGCGAAAGAATTTTTCCTATTTCGGCATGGAGAAACAGATTGGAACAACCAGGGGCGGCTTCAGGGAAGTGCCAATATTCCGCTGAACAAAACTGGCGTGAAGCAAGCCGAAGCCTTGCGCGAGTTTTTTGACACTTGGAAACTTGGTGGTTCGTTTCAGGTCAGTTCGCAATTAGTTTCATCTGACCTCGATCGCGCAGTGGCCACGGCACGAATAGCCTTTCGGCTTCCCGCCGAGGAACCGTTCAAGGTTGACAGTCGATTTCGTGAGACGCACATGGGACTTGCTGAGGGCCTCACGCACCAGGAATTGATTGAGGCCTTTGGCGAAGGAC
>JAXMMN010000742.1:0-1671 GCA_034366485.1 Bdellovibrionales bacterium | reverse complement strand
ATTTCCTCGGCTGTTCCATTGAAATGTTCTGACACAAGTTCCTTCATGTCCTTCGCCGTCAATCGGTCCCTTGTTAAAAGAGTTTGCGTGATCGCCGTAAAAAGTGGCCACTGCTTTTTCAACGTCTCGGCAGCGCGATCTTTCGCTTCCGCTAGCCACTTTTCTTTTAACTCGTCGTCATCAGCGCGTAGCGCATGGATATTGAGCGGTTGATCGAACGCCGGGACCGAGCACCCGATGTGATCCCCCATCGCATTCATCGTGATCATCTGTGCTGCTAAAACTGTCGCGTGATGAACATCGCGCTCGACGCCAAGACTTGTGTGCCCTTTGCCAAATACGAGCTCCTCGGCTACGAGGCCCGCGAGCAAGGTTTCGATCACTGAAAGCAAGTGAGCTTTGGTTTGAAACTCTGTGCTAGGGAAGACCACTCGTGGTCCGCCTCGGTGCCAAGAAAGTGGTCCCACCAACGTTTTAATCGGCAGGATGCCTTGCGACGCAATTCCAACCACCGCGTGTCCGGCTTCATGGACGGCAAGAAGGTTTTTGAATTCCTCTGACATGTTAATTTCAGGAAGCTTTTCTTCCCGAGTTTGGATGCGAGTCGAAATTTTAACGCGCTTGCCGGTTTCGCTTTTGCCGGTGGCCGTTAACGTATTGTCCTTCGTATCGAATTCGACCTGTAGTTCTCGTACCTCGCTTTGGAGGGCTTCGATCAGCCAGTCCGCAATTCTCGATTCGACGATTTCTTTTAATGTTGAAAGTACGGGGCGGGCTCCCTGAGACGGGATCACGCCTTCGCGGAAGATCAGCTCTACAACCGATTCACCGAAAACGATGTTGGCGTTGAATCCAGCCTTCATCCATTTTCCGATTTCCTCGAGCTGCGAGCGGATGATTTTTCTGAAAGAGGTGGGCGAGAGACTTGGGAAAATAAACTGAATGCTACCGAGGCGGCCCACCTGTTCCGGACGAAATCTTGAAAGAAGCGCTTCGCGAAGATGATCAACGCCAATTTGTTTTGTCTTTTCAAACAAATCGTCGGCGTTCATGTCGTCGGGATTCACGTTCGAATGCATTTTGAAAAGTTCGTCCACATTGCCAGCGATAAAGACGAGGGCTTGGCGGAAATCAAAACTCTTTGCACTGCTTAAGACCCACTGAAGTTCGTCGATGAACCATGTGTACGCTTCGACTTTGTTCTGATCTGCAAGCTCTGCAAGTTGATCGGTTTCGATATTGAGACCAAGATAAGAGATAATTTGGTCCATCAGATGCGAATCGGTAAGGTGGCTTTGCGGAATTTCAGGCATCTGCTGAAGCATTCGAAGATTGGAGCGCAAGTGAAGCAAAAGTCCTCGGTGGCTTTCGACATTGAACGGAACAATGCCTGAGTCCATCAAGGTCCAGAGCTCGCGAAGTTGTGGTCGGTCGACTTCCATTCCACCATCCACTGTGCGAACAGCGTGGATTTCGTCAAAAAATATAAGACTTGGTTGTCCTGATGCCCGCCAAAGCCTTGGCGTAACAAGCGATCCGCCGTTGGCCGATTCGCCGCTGTAATGACCGAGATCAAACTCTTCATAAGATTTGCTAAAGTCGATCAATTGAGAAAGGCGTCGAATGAGACTTGTTTTTCCAACACCGGTCATTCCCCAAAGACTGACCACA
>JAXMMN010000741.1:0-1692 GCA_034366485.1 Bdellovibrionales bacterium | reverse complement strand
TTTGCGTTGAGTAGGTTCCCACCGCACCAGACAGTTTACCAATTGCGACTCGATCGTGCGCTAGCTTGAGGCGCTCTTCATGACGTCGAAACTCTGCCCAGAATCCGGCAAGTTTCATTCCAAAAGTAGTGGGCTCCGCGTGCATCCCATGCGTACGACCGGCACAAAGTGTATCGGCCTCCGACTGGGCTCGTACCTGAAGTGCGAGAATCAACTTCTTTAAGGCAGATCGCAAAACAGTGATGGCCTCCATCGCCTGAAGACTGAGTGCTGTGTCTAGAACATCGCTCGACGTCAGTCCAAAATGAATCCACCGTCCATCCGGACCTACATTTTCGGCTACGCAAGACACGAATGCGATCACATCATGTTTTGTGGTCTTTTCGATTTCTTCAATTCTTGCGACATCAAACTTCGCTTTTTCACGAATCGTCTTTGCCGCCGCTTTTGGGATCAAACCTTTTTCTGCCTGTGCATCGGCAACAGCCATTTCGACTTTAAGCATCCAATCAAAGCGACGCTCAGGTTTAAACACGTTAGCCATTTCTGGGCGCGTATAGCGGGAAATCATGGCGAGGCTTCTCCATCCGATCGGGGACTTCCGATGTTTCGAATTGCATATTTAAGTTGCTCGATGCGACTAGCCTTCACTCTCGCAGCTGGATCCCACTGGATACGCATATGCTCGAGCGAGGACAACCAAAGATCTTCTCTTCCTTCGAGACCAAGAAGGCCAACGCCTTGCCACGATTCCGGGCCCGCAAAACAAATGTTCTCAAGCTTGGCCGCCGGCGTTCCTGTGTCATGAGAGTAAAGAATATGAGGCATGCGCACAGCTGGCGCCGTTAATCCAAGTGGTGATGGCGTCACCCACAAGGTTTCGGTTCCGGGAAACCGGTCACTCAGCAGCTGATTCGCAAATACGCGTTGCTCATCTCGGTAAACGTGATCCGCCCGCGACCAATAAGGAATTCGCATCCAGACATCAAAGACGCTCATCGCAGAACTTTTTTCGACCTGATCTAGAATTAAAAGATTGTCGTGCGTCCAAGGTCGCTCGATCGACCCGACGACGATGACAACGGGTGGTGTGTGCGGAAGTTTGCTGAGCGCCTTGTAGCGAGAATTCGCAAGACCCTTTATGGCAAATCGATTTCGCCACCAACCCATCAACGGCTCGGTGATTTGAGGCGTTCTAAACATATTTTCCAGCGGCACTTCCGAAGCGGCGAAATCTGCCTTCTGCGATTCTTCAAGCGAAAGCATCCAAACAACAGATCTGGTTCGCTCTTGAAGCACTTCGCCTGCACGATTGCGAAAATCGATTCGATCGATGTGTCCAGAACTCAACCTCACCCCGGTGATTTGCTCGGCATCCAGAATTCGAACACCTGCGCTTAATGCTTCTTCTCGTCTTCCAAAGGCGACTTGCTCGGCTTGCACCGTCGTTGAGACCGGTTGAGTCCACGGCAAGCCAGGGTCCAGCGAACGCGAGTCAAGAAACACCTCGCGGCGCTTTAGCCTCGACGAGAACAAACTCTTTCGCAATGCTTCTGGCCACTTGTTCGGCCAGCTATTCGGGCCCAAACTTAGTCCGTTACTTTGAATTCCATCACTGTGGCTGGTTTCACCAACTTGGTAACGAAGGTTCAAATGCTTCCGACTGTGCTCCGAATGAAGTCCAGCAAACTC
>JAXMMN010000740.1:0-1430 GCA_034366485.1 Bdellovibrionales bacterium | reverse complement strand
TCAGTACCTGTCTGAAGGTCTTCGTCTCCGTCGACAATAGCCTTGATCCATTCCGCAGTCGCGCTTGGTGCTTCGTCTGGAAGTGCGTGTACGACACCAGTAAACTCAGCAAGACTTCGTCGTTCGGCCGCAGGAACCATTGACCATGCCTTTAATTGATCGACCTTCAGTTTCTCTTCTTCAGAGCCCGAAACAACCATGTGCACGTTCTTCAGCGACTTCACTTCATTGCGAAGATCGTAGTCACGAGTCGCACGAACAAGATGGAAGACCGACTTTTTGTAAACGCCTTCGTCGAGGCCTGCTGGTGTTCTTTGAACACGGACGTTGAGATAATTCTCATAGAAGTGATTATAGAACGTGTCGTACCAGTAATCTGTTGTTGTGCAGAGCCAAGGGTTCATCCAGCCGTAGGTTAAGCAGGGCGCATTTTCCCAAAACCGAACCGTATCGAGGTATGTTCGAAGCGACTGCCCAGCTGAGTCATAACGATCAAGGGGGATCACGAGTGGCGAAAGTAGGACGAGGTCCTTCACGCGCTTTGGATTTAACTTTGCAAAAGTTGTCGCAACAGTTCCGCCGTAAGAAAGTCCAACCACTGTGACTTTTGATTTCACTCCGTGGTGCTTAAGTACCTGTGTAACATCGTCGGAAAGCGTTTCAAGCTCGAGGCCGTCTTTTAAGAAGGCGGGAGAGTCATTCTTCTTAAGAAGCAGCAAGCTCTCTGGCTGGGCAGAGAAGCTTAGGCGAATCACGGTGACGCCAGAATTTGCCAGCTGCTCGGACATCGGGTTCCAGCGGGTGATGTCGTAGATCAAGCCATTCAGAAGAACGACGACCGGCGCTTTCGCGGGCTTGGCCTTCGCGATTTCCGTGTAGATCGTGCGTGTCACTTTACCATCGCCGTCCTTTACGATCACGGCACTTGGCTTGAATACTGACTGCGCTTGTGCAGTGGTGCTCAGCAGTGCTCCGACGGTCAATACGGACACTGTCAAAGACACAGCAACGGTAATTTTGTTCAACCAATTGGGGCGAACTTTAGTCTGAATGGTATTCATTTCTGCCTCGTTTGAATATTCGGTGCTTGTTCTCGTAGCTCGAACATGGCGCCGTTCAAACACGCGAACTCTTGAGGTGCAATCGAAACCACCGAACATTACTCTATTTAGATCTCAGGCTCTATTTAGAGTTTAAGCTCTACTTAGCTTTTGTGTCGCTGCATTTTGGTTAGCAGGTTTCGCGTCTCTGCTTCTGTCAGCGGTGCTTTGATGTCCCGAAGGTCAGTCACGTAGTCAGACTTACGAAGTCCAACCAAAACCGTGTGAATTTGCGGTAGACCAATGTAGGCGCTAATAACTCGGGCTGACAGTGACTTCTCGGCTTGTTGCTGAAGTTTAGGTTCTATCGAATCGATGTTTTCCACCAGA
>JAXMMN010000739.1:0-7039 GCA_034366485.1 Bdellovibrionales bacterium | reverse complement strand
ATATCGTGCTGAGGCCACTGATGTTTCCGCCGTCAGACCCTGCTTGATCATAGGCCATATCTTTATCGGTGACCTGTGGTCCTGCGTCCGACATGCCAGAGCTTTCTGCTCCGCCTTCGCCGTCTGCTTTCTTTGCTTTCGTGCACGAAGACAACGAAAGGGTGGCGACCATCGCCAGTCCGAGGACAAGAGTGAGAGTTCTTGAGAACGTTGTTGATGATGATGTCGAATTTTTTTGCATGGCGTAGTTCTCCTTCATGAAGCAACATTGTTGAAAAGCGCGCGGTTTTTGTCAAAGGTCTAAACGTTGATTATCGAAGCGAAGAGGTCGCCATGCAGGATCATGTGTTTTCTGTCAGTCCATTGTCTCGGATTTCAAATCGCGTTCTAGTGCTAGCGAAAATACTGTTTTTCGTATGGGCCGGTCTCTCAATTTCTACTGACAACGCTGCGGCGAATCCGCATATTCAGTGGCGAAAGATTGAAACTGCGCATTTTGAAATTCTGTATGACTCGAGGCATTACCAGCTGGCGAAAGACGTCGCACGAAATGCAGAGTCCGCTTGGATCACGCTCGCTCCGCTATTGCGCACATGGCCAGACAAAACCGTGATTGTGATTGATGATCGCGGCGACCAAGCCAACGGAATGGCGACTGGGTTTCCATTTCCGCAGATGCACCTCTTCCCCGCGATGCCATCACCAGGCGACTCCATCGGCGACACTGGTCCTTGGGGTCTAGAATTAATCACGCACGAGTACACGCACGTCCTCAATTTCCAACCGGCGCATGGAATTTTTAATTTCGCGCGTTCGATTTTTGGATCAGTTGTTCGTCCCAATCTTCTTCTTCCTCGGTGGTATCTCGAAGGCCTCGCCGTGGAAACTGAAACTCGCTACTCGCCAAGCGGCGGTCGCTTGAGATCACCCAATTTCACCGCGATCCCGAGAGCGATGATTCAAGACAATGTCCTGCGCCGAGAAGATATCGCACGCATCGGCGACATTTTCGATCCCGAATGGCCCGGCGGAATTCGCCCCTATCTTTTTGGTGGTTTGGTTTGGAACCATCTTTCCAAAAAAAATCTCTCTCTGGTGGGCGACCTCAACGATCACTTCGCAAGACGCATTCCGTTTTTCATTGAAACTCCGGTCGAGGAGCGCGAGCAGAAATCGTGGCAAGCCATCCTCGACACTGTTTACTCGGAACTCGAGGCGAAGGCGGTCCATCAGATCGACGTCATCTGCGAAGGCGGCGCGATCGGGTGCAACGACGGCGCGCGCTTGGGTGAATCGGGATTCTATTCCCGCTCTCCGGTTCTCTCAAAATCCCAAGATTCGCTCGCGTTTTTAGGTCGCGAACACAATCACGACTCTGTTCTACTGATCGCCTCGCGCGGAACGGACAAACTTTTTGACATGAAAAATGCCGTTCATGCCGCCCAACCGGATGGCGCGAATCGCGTCAGCTGGATGCCAGACGAAACGGCCGTCATTTATGATGCCGTAGATTCCTTTGGGCGCTACGAAGAGCGATCGGATTTGTGGGCTTACGATCGAGAACGAAAACAGGCGAAACGCATCACCAAAGGTTGGCGCGCGAGGGAGCCCGGCATCAGCGCGAACGGAAAGTCGGTGGCGTTTGTCCAATTGACGCCCGGAAATTCAATGCTGGCGGTTGCGACCATTCTCCGAGACGGAAAAACCGGCGACTTTACCTTCACCGATTCGAAGGTCGTCTACACTCCCCCTAGCTACCATCGGATCTCGTGGCCAGAATTTATTGGAAACGACAAAATTGTTTTCGCTGAACGCAGTCAGGATGGACGAGAGGTTCTTAAGACCATCAAGATTGATCCGAAACTGAACGCCAGTGTCGGCAAGCCTCAGATTTTGAACAGTGGGGGCGATGCCAGCTTTCCCCGACTCGTCTCTGATTCTCGCGGTCGACGTCACTTACTTTTTGCTTCTGCAAGAAATGGAATCACAAACTTATACATGGGCCGCCTTACCACTGATGAAGCCCTTGAGACAGTAGCCCCGGTCACCAACTCCTCGACAAGAGCTTGGGTCGGAGATCTCGATTCAAAAAGCGAGACATTGATTTTCTCACGACTGGACGGAAACGGATCTCGCCTGAGAGCTCTACGCAGAGACGAGCGCGACGTCATGCCTTCGATTGCGCGCGGACGGCTGACGACGATCGAACCACTGGTTGATCCGCCGACGGAAGCCTATACACCACCTGATGCCGGCCTTTCCGATGCGGACCTTCAAGAGCGTGAATTCAGCGCTTGGCCCTACATGATTCCCAGATATTGGATGCCCTATGCTGCGTTTGTTCCAGGCGGTGCCTATCTTTCTGCGTCGACGTCGTCGGGCGATCCCATGGGACGCCACCTTGTCGCCGCTTCGATATCAACGGACACGAGACACTCGAAGCCAAATATTTTTGCCGCTTACAGCAATGCGACCACCAATGTGAAATACACATTTCTCGTTGATGATTTTTGGCAGCGACTTTCCTCCTCCGGCTTTGATCGAAGAACCACAACGAGCGACGCGTCGGGATTGTTTTACATTCCGGCACTTTCCAACAGCTGGCGCGGCGAAGCCGGTATCAATCATCAGCGCTCGGAAATACCTACGACCACCGCCACAGACATTCGCATCCGTGGTGGCGTGCGCGCGGGCCTTTTGTGGCAAAGCCTTTCGCAACGAGGTCACGAGATTTCACCAGAAAAAGGCGGCGTCTTCCGACTTTCACACGCACGGTTTCTGCCAGAACTTGGAAATCAAGTTTACGACAAAACCGACCTCGTCCTCGGAACGCAAATTTCAAAAGCCTCACACCCGAAGTGGATGGGCTGGCTTCCCGATCGCCATGTCTTAGCCCTCGCAACGAACGTCAGCTGGCTTCCGGCGCTTGATCGCCTTTTGCTGGGCCCCTCCAGCGTCAGTCTTCCGATCGAAACCATTGCCCTCGGCGCCACCAGCACGAGCTTTGTGATGCGCGGCTATCCGACGGGAACGTTTTTGGCGAGAAAGTTTGTGCGCGGATCTGTCGAATATCGATTTCCGCTGGCCAACCGCTATCAGGGATACGACACAAAACCTGCTTTTTTGCGTCGCTGGCATGCTGCGGTTTTTGCGGACGCTGTCACTGTCGACGGCGCATTCTATGATTTTGCACTTGATGGGTACCGCGTCAGTCAATTCGGCGATCTTTACCCGGCGGTTGGCGCGGAGGCGCGCCTGGATTCGACGTTGTTCTATCACTTGCCAGTGCAGTTCGTCTTCGGCGTTCACTTCGGCTTCGACACCCGTGCGAATCCGAACGGCGCCTACCCAGTGATTTCAATCGCGCTCTAGTTAGAAATTCCTTTGAGCGCTGACCTGGCGAATATCCTGCTCTCCAAATTAATTTGTGGCCGTTTTTCTCGGCCACTTTAATAAAGGAGAATTTCAACGTGGGATCTATAAATCGCGTCGTCCTCATGGGTACAATCGGTCAGCATCCAGAACTTAAAACATCCATCAACGGCAAGCCATACGTTCGCTTGAGTCTCGCGACATACCGCCGAACAAAAGACGAAGCCGGTCATTCGAGGCGAGATACCCAGTGGCACAAAATTATGCTCTGGGGTAAGAACGCCGAACTTTGCTCGACTTTTTGCAGCAAAGGGAGCCCCCTCTACATTGAAGGTCACCTCGCGAGTTACACGAAAGAAGAACGCGGAACGAAAACCTTCCACCTCGGAATTGTCGCCGAACAGATCCAATTTATTCCAGGCACTCGGGTTTCCGACGCCGCAGAGCGCGGTGAAGAGGACTTCCTCGAGCCTGGACCAGTTCTTCATGCTGAAGCCACAAGCCAAGGGGGCACCTCTCCAGCCTCGTTTGGCCAACTAAACTGACCAACTCCCCCTATGGCGGCTGGGTCTCTGGCCGCCAGAATGCCCGCCCCGAGAGCCCGCCCAGAAAGCCTTTTGCGCTCTTCAAACGCATCTTGACAACCCGAGAGGCCCACGTCGAAAGTTGAGGAGAGGGGGGGCTTCCATGGACGGAATGGAATTCTTAGGACCAAAACGCGAAGCCGGTCGAGAACTCGGCCAATCAGGAACAGCAGGTTCCGCGACCACCACATCTTCGGTTGCGCCGACAGGAATGCGGCAAGATCGAATGGGATGGATCAAAGAGCTTGTTCGCGCGGAACAGCGAATGGAAGAGTCAGGCGTGATCGAATTCGGTCCCGCCTTCGACCCAGCATCTATTCTTTTAGGCGAATCAGTTTCATTCATGAATGAAATGAAGGTGGCGTTTGTCGACGCGTCCTCTGCTTTCAATCAGCTGAAAGGATCGTCACTTGGACGAGTGAAGATCTATGGGATTGCGAACACGCACGCGGACTTCATGCTTTTCCGCAATGGATTTAAATTGATCTTTTCGCTCAAAGAACCGGGCGCAGTTTCAGTTCGATTCCACTATGTGGGGGCAGGGTTTCAACCAGCCGGGGCTCCATTGACCCCTGGCGCAGGGGCCGTGTCACATGTAGGGGAAGAGGATCTCTTGATTGCTCGTTGGGGTGCCTTTGGTGATCTCAATTGGACGTATCAAGAACAGGCCATCAAAGTAGATTATTTGGTGCGCTACTATCTGACTCGCTTTGTTCGCGAAAGCGCGAAGTAAGTTTAAAAAATCAGAATTAAACCGACACGTCGATGCGCCCGCGTCGACGTTGTTCGTTTAGCCCTTCGACAAATTGAAATCGAAGCGGCAGGACTTCCAATACTCGAAGCCAGATTGAATCACCCTTCGAAAAGCTAGCGAGTGATCGGTTGGTTTCGTTGCGAATTCGGAGGAGCTTTGCGTCCGGCTCCTCTGCTCCTCCGCCGAAGCGGATCAAAATCTCATTGGGCTCCATCAGCTCGAGGACCGTCGCTTCGATGGTTTGCCCACGCACCCAGTGCCTCATATTCGCGGAAATTCTACTTTGCGAACTTCTGGCCGACGAACTTCAGAAACACTGACTGAATTCTTTTGTCGAATCGCTTGTGCTGCCGCGCGCGCCGCTTCGAGCTCGGGCGCAACCGGTACAGTCACTTTAGGAGCTGTCACTTTCGGAGCAGGCGGAGCGGCAACGAAGTCCGGTGCCGCCGCTGGTGGCGCCGGTTGTGCAACTACCGTTTTTGCAACCACCGGCTGAACTGCCGGAATCACTTCCTGCACGAACGCAGGTTCTGCCAGATTGACAGCTTGTCGAAAACGCTCGCCGATTTCTGCCAAACGATCCGACTCTACTTGAGGAGTTTCAAATGCTCTTGATAGATCCTTGCCCGGTGCCATGGCGCGCGTCGCAAGTTCAATGTCGAGATTTTTCATCTCAAACTGCAAGCGGTTCAAACGATCAACCAGGCCCGCTTGCTCAACAGAGAGCACGGGCGCCGGGGGAGCCTGCGGTGCGGGTGCAGTTTCTTGAAAACTTGCTTCACGAAATCCACTTTCCGCGGGAGCGAAATCCGAATTTGGCTCACGGGCCCACGCCGGCAGTTCTTCTTCGCGAAACGAAAGGCTGTCGCGATTTACTTTTGCGATAAATTCAATTTCGCCACTCGGCAGGTCGACTTGTGCGGCGATTTGATCGACCGAATAGCCCGCGTGGGCAAGTCGCGCAGCTTTAATATATTTCATCGAGTTCTGCCGTTCGATGATTTCATTGTGAGGAATTTTGTCTTGAAAAATTTGTGCAACTTCTAAGCTTTGATCCATCGACTGACGAACTGCTTGGACTTGTTGCTCGGCCAGCGCGATCTTTGCTTGAAGCTCGCGAGATTTTTGATCAAGCAAAGTCAGCATCTGTTGGACTTGCGTTTCTGTGCGATCGTTTAAGTCTTCAAGCACGGCGATTTTGCTTGATAGAAGTTGAAGGCCTTTCGACATTCTCGGATCGTCTTTGGCTGGCCGGCGCAAACGAGCAAAGATCACAAAGACGGCTGTGAGAATCGCAATATTGAAAAATACCTGAAGAAATAATGTGAAGGACACTGTGGACCCCCTTCACTTCCTAGTTTGACGGGGTAAAGCCGTAGAGTCGACTGACGTCGGGCCAGGCCGGACGTTTGTCATAGATTTACAAGACCTAGGTCATAAAAAAAGCCCGACTAAAAGTCGGGCTTTTCGATATCTGTGCTCAGCGCTAACCGCCAGCAAATCGCCTTAGGTCGTCATCCCTTTGAGGAAGTCGCCAATCCGAGCAATCGCCTCTTTGCCTTTTGCAGTTTCAAGCGCATAGCTGAGACGCAAATAGCCTTCGAGACCAAACTCCACTCCGGGAACTGCGGCGACGAGCTTCTCCTCGAGAAGGAGACTGCAAAGATCCGCACTGGTGTGAACGACTTTGCCATTATGCTTTTTGCCGAGGAATGGTTTGATGCCGACCCACAGGTAAAATGCGCCCTCTGGCACGGTCGTTTTCACACCTGGGATTTTTGCTAACTCGGCCAAAAGCACATCACGTTTTTCTCGAAGTACGCCGACGGTTCGTTCAACATCTGCATCACACGAAAGAATTCCCTCAAGGGCGCCGTATTGTGCCGGCGAAGATGCGCAACTGACCGATTGAGACTGGTAATTCGACATCGCCGTAATGACGGCCTTGGGTCCGAGGGCCCAGCCCAAACGCCAACCAGTCATCGAATACGTTTTCGATGCACCGTTGAGAACGATCACTCGGGAACGAAGATCAGGAGCAACATGCAAAAGGTGTGGTGCAAGTTTCGCATTAAAGCTGAGTCGATTGTAGATATCGTCGCTAATCACTGCGATTTGCGGGTGACGTCGCAGCACTTCGGCGAGCGCCGAAAGTTCGTCCCGTGTGTAGGTTTTGCCAGTCGGATTAGAAGGCGAATTCAATAAGAGCACTTTCGTTTTCGGTGTAATCGCCTTTTCCAAAATGGCTGGCGTCATTTTGAAATCAGTGTCTTCGTCGCAAACTGCTATGCGAGGAACACCGTCGGCAAGTTCGACCATCGTCGAATAG
>JAXMMN010000738.1:0-1080 GCA_034366485.1 Bdellovibrionales bacterium | reverse complement strand
CTTTCCTTTATGCCCTCTTGGAATACGTCGGCTGTTGAAAAGCGTCCAGGTGAATTGAAGAAGTCGATGAGAATCTGGTTCACATCTTGCGAAGTAACGAAGAGTCGATTTCGAACGTAACTCAAAAGCTCCTGCTTCATTTGCAACTGAAGTGAAAGCCGTTCTGCATCGGTTTTTCCGGACAAAAACCTTTCCCAGAAAATTTTTGCTTCCTCTTTTGTCAGCTTTTGAAGCCACAGACCTTCAAACAGAAAGGTCGAGATCGTTTTAGGCACTGAAGTTTGTAGCCCTAGGCTTTCGACGATCTTGGGTCGCGCCAAAGCCGTCGGCTGAAGCTTCGTACGCAAAGCTCGCGGATCCTTTTCGAAGCCGGCGATCGCTTTGACAAGGCCATCACCTTCAAACAATCGTTGACCGACAAGCTGTAGGATCACTTTTTCGCGTAGACTGTTTTCTTGGCTTCTGGCGCGATCAAAGTTCCAAATATCAAAAGTCTTTGCCAGCTCGGTCAAAACTGCTGGCTCAATTGTCATACCTCTTGTTGGGCTGACGAAATCGAGAAGCAGTTGATCCACCAATTCTTTGTGTGTTGCTAAACGAAGGCGCAGGGCTTGTGTCTTGGGCTCGCCTAAGTGTTTTTCATATTCGACAGCAGACAAAAGGTATTGAAGACTGAGTTCTTGATTCTCTTTTTCATTCAAAAACGTGTGCGCTAATCGCAACAAGCGGTAACGTTCCTTTAAATCCGGGGTTTCAGATTTCACGTACTCCAAAATTAATGGGACGGTGGTTTCGTTTTGCTTAAAAAGTTTGATGTATCGGCATCCGATGAGATCTTCGTTGCATCCGCCAAGGACGGCGTCTTTAAAGCTAGAAAGAAAACTCTTTCGGATTTCGTCTTGTTGAGGGAGAGCCTTGACCGTCAATAGGACCGAATTCGATAGATCGTAGAAGGACTTTCGGTCGCTTGTAGAAAGCTTGCGAAGGTCAGCCTCCATCGACTGTACTTTCAAACGGTTTTGCCATTGGGCTAACAACGGACCTTTTTCTCTGGCCGAATCGAGATTCGCAGAGACTTCT
>JAXMMN010000737.1:0-2583 GCA_034366485.1 Bdellovibrionales bacterium | reverse complement strand
TGAGCCCGTCCAGGCGTCGCCAGTCATTATCGAAGACAATGTTTTCGTTGGCTCTCGCGCTATTATTGTTGAAGGCGTTCATGTCGAAGAGGGCGCTGTCATTGGAGCTGGTGTCACGATCACCCAGAGCACGAAGATCATCGACGTCACTGGCAAAACACCTGTTGTTCTAAAAGGTCGAGTGCCAAAAAACTCTGTCGTTATTCCAGGAACCACCGAGAAGGAATTCCCTGCAGGAAAATTCGGCGTTCCTTGTGCACTGATCATCGGCACCAGAAAAGAATCCACGAACTTAAAAACGTCGCTTACAGATGCGCTTCGCGATTTCGATGTCGCGACATAAGTGCGTCTGCTGGTTCAAGTTCAGTGATGCGTCTGGCGGGAATGTAGCTCGCCAAAAACGCGAGACACATCGCAAACGCAACCACACCGAAAACGAACCATAAATTCAGTTTTGCCGGAATCGTTGTGTCGTAATAGAACTCCGGCAAAATCGAAGTGTCCATTGAATCAATCAAAAGACAAACGATGACTCCCATCGCCGCGCCCGACAAAATTCCCACAGAGCTCAAAAGCATTCCAAGGCGTGTAAACAGTGCCCGCGTTTTAATTCGCGAAAGTCCCATGCTCATCAGAAGACCAATTTCTTTTCGTTTCTGAGTGATCAAAATCAACAGCACGGTAACGATCGAAAAGCCGGCGATCATTGTGGACAAGGACAAGAACAAACCGATCGAAAAAATCTCTAATCGCAAAGCGTGAAACAAAGCCGAATTTCGCTCTTCCCAAGTCTGAACGGTCTGTAGGCTAAGATTTGAGTCCCGCGCAATCATCTCGCCTTTGATTCCCCTCGCGCGCTCGGCCCGCTTCAGCCAAATCTCAACATCGGTTCGCCGAGAGGCCGTTGCCCCGAGGCCCTTCAAAGATTTGCTTCTTGAGTAAAGAAATAGCTTTCCATCCAAATCGGCAACGTTTGTGGTCAAAAGTCTCTTCACCGTTAATCGCTCAAACCGTGGCGCTTCTCCCGGCGGCAGCAAAAGCGCCTCGGGAGCGATCACAGTGATCCGATCTCCTTCGAAAATCCCGAGACCACGCGCAAGTTCTGCACCCATCATGATTTCGCCGGGAGCCATATCTAGAAAATCCGACTCTGATTTTGGAATGTCATAACTTGAAGGCTTCTCGACTTGATTGGCCTCATCCACCGCTCGAACAAGCCTAGCAATGGCACTGGGCTCAAGACCTCTCGCCTCTGCACCAGAAAATACTCCGTCGGACGTACGAATCACCACATCTTGGCGATCGATGAGATCAAACTCGCCACCTTCAGCTTTTACAAAATTGAATGCCTCATCTGAAATCCCAAATCCAACAGCGGGTGCTTTGGGTAAGTTCACAACAAGATGAGGTTCTGCGGCGAGAAGTCGCTTTCGAATCGAATCGTGAAAGCCGTTCATCACACTTACAACGACGACCAACGCAAAGACCCCGATCGAAACACTGACAATCGAAAGCCACGCAATCGTGCGCACAAGTGAACCAGCGCGACGACTTAAGAGAAACTGTTTAAAGAAATCTAGTTCAAGCATGCGATCGGATGATCTTTACCTATCCAGATCGAGACATCAAGATCTATGCTTTGGCTGATTCGCGGAGCTTAAGCTCCAACAACCCATCCACGGAGGCGGCGCCAGAAGCGCGATCTTGGAGCATGGCGCCGAGAGCTAGCCTTCAACGGCGAAACGCTTCCATCGTAGTTCAAGAGTCGCACAACGCGTTCCCGCCACCGAGGACGAATCGAGTCGGCAGCCAAGAAAACGGCCTGCGCGAGCCTCACGGCGGAGAGAGCGACTTGGTGATCGAAACGAATTGTTTCAGCTGTGGTACGGTCGCCAGAATGCCCAAAAGACCGATCAACTGCGTCACTCGCTCCGGCTTGGCTCTGACCGCCGCTCTGACATTCAGTTTCAACAATTAAACCTGTTCGAAATCCATTCGCTCGATTCCAGTCGACCACCTGACCGGAAATATTAAATTGAAAGCGAATCAATTCATTTTCCGCATCCAGCCAAACCATCAAGTCACAGTCCATCGGCGAGTGATACCAACGAGACACGATTTCAATTCCATCAACATGATGAACGTCGACCGCTCTTTCAACTAGAGTCTGACCAAGATCTGTTGGATCAATCGCACTTCTAATTTCGGTCACGGTTTCGTGCCCTCCGACGAACTTCCAGAGGTACTTTCAGGCGAGCTCTCCGTAGCCGGTACTCGCGCTTCATCTTGCTTTTGTTTCTTTCGAGTGAGCGCTTCTTCCTCTCGAACCTCTGCAGCAGAGCCGCGCAACAAAAAGGATTTCTGTAGCGCTTTTAATGTCACAACGGTTTCATCCAATGCCTCAAGCGCGCGTTCACTGGCTCGCGGAATCTCTGGCGCAAGTTTCTGCATCATTGGAAGCGTTTTTTGCAGCTCATCTGTCAACACCGACATGTTTCGGGCGATTTTCGATAAATGCCCTAACATCTCAGGCGAATGCTTTGTCACTTCAGGCATCGCCTTGTGAACTTCCGTGGTAATCGC
>JAXMMN010000736.1:0-2813 GCA_034366485.1 Bdellovibrionales bacterium | reverse complement strand
AGCTGTGGTTCAACACAACAGCCCAGTTTGATCAAATCGTTTCGCGCTCCTGCGCGACACTCTTCAATCGTTTCGCGCTCCTGCGAGAAACGAGGGTGAGAGCTGCGAAGGAGCGAGGCTCACCCGAGACACAGGCCGGAGGCCTGTGCGACACTTTTAGAACGTGAACTTACCTGTGAGCGAACCTAGGTAGTAATTCAACTCTTCTACAGCTTTTCCAGCTCGTGGGTAAACGAACGAAGCTTGGTAGTCCGAATTTTCTCGGTAAGCGATGTTCTTCATCCAGCGAAGATCAAAGCCAAGCGCGAACGAATCCGTCAGCTGAACATCGAGTCCAACCAAGGCACCGACATCAAATGCGTTCGTTGAAACGCTTTGAACATTGCCAGTGTAGTAGTACTGCTGCTCTTCATATGAACGGTACGTATAGCCTGCGATCGCACCAACAACTGGGCGAAGTTTTCCGCCCAAGATTTGATACTTGATCGCTGCCGAGAAGTTGTACTGACTGAGCGTCTTAAACGGTGGGTAACCGTAAGAATAACCAGCCTGCATGTCCTCAATGTCGTATTCCGAAAACTGGAACGTACCTTCTGCTACCAAACGTTCTGGGGTCACCATACCAAGCGAAAAGCCGGTCGCGACGTTGCCACGAACATTGATCGCATCTGGATATTCGCCAATCCCAACGAGACCCTGAACATAGTAAGAAGTCTGTTTAGGAGTTTCTTTTGGCTTCATCTCTTCAAGTGCCGCGCGAATTTCTTCTTTCACGTTCACTTTTGGTTCTTCTTTTTGAACAGGCGCAACTTCAACAACCTGAGCTGGCGCTTGAATCACCTGAACCGCTTGTGGCGCTGTTTGCTGCGGAACCGGTTGATTGTTACCGCTACCAAAGCCTTGGTTAAACAGACGCTCACTGCGTGCGCGTTCGTCTTCCATTCGGGCTTCTTCAAGCTTTTCAACAATCTTTTGCTCTGTTTGAAGTTCCATCGATTGACGTTCGCGACGTCGGCGTTCAGCCGATGACATCGTCAAAGGAGAATCCTCAATCACGTTCGTTGGCTGATCTTGGATCGCTGCCTGAGTCGTGCTCTGAGTCGCCTTTTGATTGTTCAAAATCACGATTCCAGCCTGAGGAGCGACTTGCGCCGTTGTCTCAGAGGGTGTGACTTCAACAAGTTCACCAGTCGTTTCGTCAATTTGCACCAATCGCTTTTGCGTGGGCTGCGATTGAGCTTGGGCTTGAGCCTGCAGCCCCGCAACAGACAGCAACACCGCCAATTGAAGGACAGCCACTCGTAATACAGAGGCTCGTTTAAAGGTCTTCATCACACTCTCCTCTTAAGCGATTCACTTAAGCAAAATGACTCCGGCAAAATTGACAACTCAGCATCGATTAAACGCGGGAGCTGCTTTCAACGGGTCCTCTAAAGGCAAGGCCTGTGCCACGATGTGTCACCAACCCCGGAATCGCCTGAAAACGCTTAAAACCTGGGATGAATGGCTGCGGATGCGAATTAAGTAATCAGAATTGAAAGCAAGGACCCGGGTTTGGTGTTGGAGTTCCTTACAGTCTTGAAAGAAATTCTTGAGCGTGACGCAAAGAGGCCCTACTTTAGTGCCTCTCTTGAGATTCTTCTTAAGATGGCCCTGTGGTGGAATTGGTAGACGCGCTGGACTCAAAATCCAGTACCTTCACGGGTGTGGGAGTTCGATTCTCCCCGGGGCCACCATATATGTCGCTGCGGGCTCTGCCCTTCGCTGCTTTTCGCGCAGCCGGCGCGAAAAGATTTAGACCTTATATGTCGCTGCGGTTTGGCGACCCTCCACAGGAGGGCCCCGCCAAAGGCCTTCGTTGCTTGCTATCTCAAGTACCTGGGTTCACGAACTTCTTGCGCACACTCGCGACCCGAGCCACGGCAGGAGCCGGCGCCGAGGCGAATGTCTGCAAGCGGATCTAGAACCGCGTTCGTTCCGAAAAAGCGAGCTTTGACATTCACAATCCTGGCGCAGCGAACGTGTGGACGAGCTACACCGCTTTGCCCGTGCCATGGGCGCACATCGTAACTAGAACGAACCCATTGAAGGCCACCATTTTCGAGGCGGAAAAAATGTTTCACAGCTCCCGGCCTGGAGAATGAATGAACATCATTAGAGATTTCCTTCATCTGGCCGATGACTGTGGTGTCTCGCTCGTACTCGAGAACGAATTCTTGTTCACTGACTTTCAACAGCTTGGCAGAGTCCGGAATCCCGAGATGGCTTGGCGGCAAAGTCGAAGTCAAATATGCGCCCGCATATATTTCGCCCGTCACCTGTTCACGATAGTGATATCGCTGGCTAAGAACTTGGCTCAACAGCTCTCGATCTTCGTAGTTTGAAATGTTTCGAAAGCATTGGTAGCCGGAACTTCGGTCTAACTGACGCAAATGGGTTAACAGCTTCGCAACTTCCGTGCGATCGCTTTCAGGACCGGCAAATGCCGCTGAGGTAAAGCAGAGCGCAATACTCACAAACGCGACTCTTTTGACAATTCCAAAGATGAAACGCTTCTCGGCGCCCACAGGTGTCTCCTTCAAACAAAATCCATCCCAAACAATGATCTATTCACGAATCCTTGGTTGCACCTTTGAAACCACGCTACCGACATGTCGACCGTCAACCTATTTGCGCGGACCTGGGGACGCGACGGAAAATGGCACTCGACGCTTGAATCGGAACCGAATTGCGGCGTTTTTCCTAGGTGTACGATTCGTGGACAACCGTTTCATGTTTTCCATGCATCTAGCAAGCGAGTGGGTCCAAAGGTA
>JAXMMN010000735.1:0-10650 GCA_034366485.1 Bdellovibrionales bacterium | reverse complement strand
CATTTTCTCCACGAGCGAACATCGAAGAGACAGAAAATTCGTATTTGCTAAATTTTGATCTTCCAGGAGTAAAAAAAGAAGATCTCAAAATTGATGTGCATGGTCGCACCTTCACGTTGTCTGGCGAACGCAGACGAGTGTCAGAAACGGAGGAGCGAGGCTTTAAGCGGTACGAGTGCGCTGCGGGTAAATTCGCACGTAGCTTCACTCTGCCGGTCGGTGTGGACGCTTCAAAAGTAGAAGCGACGCTTGCGGACGGTGTCTTAAGTGTCACGGTCCCCAAGTCCGAAGCAGAGAAGCCACGAACAATTGCGATTAAATAGAAAAGTTTTTTTATTCCCTCCCACTCTAAACACTGACGTCCTGTCAGCTCCCTAGGGCCCCGCGGCGAATGCCGTCGGGGCCTTTCTTTTTAAGAGAATCATTGCCTCATGGCCGCGTTCGCTCATAGGCTGAGTTCACCGTTTGGGTACTTTTTTGGCCTAGTTTTTGGGGAGACTTTGTGAAGAAAAATTCTGCGCTCAAGAAGTTTTTTGTCGCGCTCCTTTTTACTGCGACAATTGTCGGCGAAGCTCTCGCAATAACAGAGGACCGCGAAGCTCTCGCTTCGGCCGAGAACCGCGAAGCTCTCGCTTCGACATGTGTGGCCCCATGGGGCATGCCAGTTGCTGAGGGACAGTTCGTGGTTGCCTATTACGAGGACCGCGCAACGGGAGGACGTCGCTGTCAGTCGGAAATGCGATTTTGCAACAATGGTTTTCTTTCCGGGTTTTATCGCTATCAGTCCTGCACGGAGGATCTGGGGTGTAATGAGTTTCCGTGGGGATATATTCCGCATTTAAGCTCGGTTACGGCCTATCGAAACTCGATTGAATCAGGGGGGCGCCGCTGTGAGAGTGAAATTCGATACTGTTCATATGGCCGCCTGAGTGGCTGGTTCACGAATCAAACATGCACAGCCTTCTAAGTTTACGTCTATTTATTGCCGGAATCCTGGTGTCGGTCGCGGCGCTCGTTTGTGTTGTGCTTTTTGATGGGCAGCTAGCTGAGTTTTACAAGCCACAGTTTGGTAGCGATCTGCATGTCTTTGCGGCGAAGCTGACGGACGTTGCGAAGGCGGGTCCCTACTTTGCGATTTCAGTGATCATTGCGGTGTTTGGTTTAGCGGGCAGCCGATTGGATCGATCGCGTAAACTGGCGTGGGCAGAAATCATGCGCTGGGGATTTCAGGCCTTGATGGCATTTCTCTTTAGTGGAGTACTTGTTCAGTTGTTAAAGCACCTATTGGGTCGAAAGAGACCCTATGCGGTGGAATCGCTTTCGCCCCATGAATTTCATTTCATGACAGCGAACTACGAATTTCACTCGATGCCCTCAGGGCATTCGCAAGTCATGTTCACCGCGGCCACTGTACTTTGGTTGATCTGGCCCAAAGGTGGGATCGTTTGGTTTGTCATGGCCGCATTGATTGCAATGACTCGAGTCGTTACTCTCAATCACTGGATGAGCGACATTTTGGTGGGTGCCTATGTAGGATTTGCTGGCACAATGATCGCACATCGGTACTTTCAGAAGTCCGATCGCTTCAGGGTCCGCGAAGGAGTTTTAAAGTGAAGTCTCAAGTGAGTTTGTTGAGGTCGACGGTTTTAATTTTTATTTCGGTATTTATGTTCTCCGGTGAAAATGCAAAAGCGGAAGCTGGAGGTCCCTTTGGTCTTGGGATCGTGATTGGCGATCCAACCGGTTTGAGCGCGAACTACATGTTGAGTGCTGAGAGGTCGGTTGATGCCGCCGTTGCGTGGTCCTTCGGTCGCTATCCTGGCTTTGAAATTCATGCCGACTATTTGTGGCACCGACCAAACCTATTTCGTATCGAGCAGGTTTCGTTTGATTGGCATTACGGCATCGGCGGCCGATTGATCTCGACCGATGAACGCGACGCCAGCAATCGTCCCGTCAATGATCGAACCTATTTTGGTCCGAGGATTCCGATCGGGATTTCAACGGATTTCAACAAAAGCACTTTCGAGCTTTTCTCGGAACTCGCATTGGTTATGAATTTGATTCCAGCAACTAATTTTGATTTCGACTTTGGTGTCGGAGTGCGAGTTTACTTCTGATTCCTTCAATTTCGGGCCTTGAATACGAGACGAAAACAGACACCATTGAAATGGGCGGGCAGAAGCTGCAGCTAGAAATGCTGAGCGACGTGGACCGAACCATTGATCAGTTGTTTGAAATTTATCAGGCCAACGGCCAAACCGAGTTGTTCGAAGAAATGTGCCCGTACTTCGGTACACTTTGGCCAGCGGGTAAAATATTGGCCAATAAGATTGCGGACGACATTGAGAGTGGGGAGTTCGGTGCGTTTCACCCGAAGACCTCTCGCATTCTCGAAATTGGATGTGGTTTGGCGCTTCCATCTTTGCTGTTGGCAAAAGCAGGTTGGTCGGTGAAGGCAACAGACCTGCACCCAGATGTCGCCACGTTTCTAAATCGTAACAAAGAGCTCAACCAAACGGCGGGACCAGAGTATTTGCATCTCGACTGGCGCGAAGAGAGTGCTGTCACGCAAACCTGGGACCTGATCATAGCAAGTGATGTTCTCTACGACAAAACTCAACCGGCGACGCTGCTTAGATTTTTGATGAAAGCCCTTGCACCAAAAGGGCGCGCGTTGGTCGCAGATCCAGGTCGCACCTATGTTGACGGATTTTTTGCTGAGGCGAAAAAAGTCGGCTACCAAGTTTCAAAAGTCGGAATGTTTGGCGTTGTCATTGGCGAAATTCGGCGAAGAGAAATGAGATAACTTGAAACTCGCTAGAAGTCGCAATTGTATGGAGTAGTGTAATGAAAAGTCCTGTGGCGCACCGTTTTTTTTCTCGACGCTTGCTTCAGTTGGAAGACGCCTACCGTCGTCTCAAGCAATGGCGTGCGTGGACTTTTTTAATCGCAGTGGCGTTTTCGACTTGGGCATCAATGAAGCCCGCGGCTCCCGTCGCTGCATGGTTGGCGGGACTCGCTTGGATTGTTTTCGTGGCCGCCGTTGTCGTTCATCGAATCGCTCGCACAAGAGGCTCGCGACTTGAGTGGCGAATGGAACTGGAGAAGCGCTTAAGCTCGTTGAAATCACTTGTCGCAAGTGCATCCGCAGAAATCGATGATACGGCTTTGTCGAAGCCGGGCCAAGAGAGTGATCTTGGAACAGCCAAGCGATTGATTCGAGACTTGGATGTCGGCCAGTTTGTTTCTATGTTTCCATTTTTTCTCTCTTCAGAAGGCCGAAATCGCTTCATTACTTTTTTGGTAAAGCCCCAAATTAATGTTGAAGAAATTCGCCGTCGGCAGGCGGCGATCGGGTTCTGGGAAACGCATCCCGTAATGCGCCGGAAAGTTTTGCGGATTGCGACAGCCATGGAAAGCCAAATGGATTCGGCGGTTTTATTGCGAGTGATTCGTGAAGCCAATGCGCCGGAAGGATCCGGTCCGTGGCTGCTGCTTGTTGGGTTCGCACAGGTTTCATTTTTCGCATTGTGGATTGGTGGAATTTTTTTCGGCACGAAGGTGCCAGGGCTTTTGGGCCTAGTGGCGTTGGGGCTTACGTATGCCTACGTGACGAAGAAAGTGGATATTTTTTCAGCGTATCCGCGAGCGATGCAAGTCGGTCGGGGATTGCGTGCTTTGAAAGAGACCGCATTTATTTTGCGTAAAGTTGGACACCTTCCGCAGGCGCAAGTGGCTGCTTTTTCGGAAGGAGAAAATCCAATTGTTCATCTACAGGACGTCGAGCGTGCTGCCGGTGCACTGGGGGTCAGGCAGAACCCGATCCTGGCGCTGCTGATTAATTTCTTAATTCCATGGGACTTGTTTTGGACTCTTCGATTCGATCGCGCGCGCAGAAATGTAGAAAAGCGATTGCCTCAATGGCTGGATGCACTGGCGGAGCTTGAAGCGTTCATTGCATTTGCCGAGTGGAATAAGGCGCACGGTCTCTGCCTGCCGACCTATTTTTCGCCCACAAACCCGGAAGCGGTAACGATCACAGCGAAAAAAATGGCGCATCCACTTTTGTTGTCTGCAAAGCGAATTTCCAACGATCTTTTTATGAATGTGAATGAACGTTGCCACCTGGTCACGGGATCCAACATGTCGGGAAAAAGCACGTTTCTGAGGTCGGTTGGCTTGAACTTGTTGTTGGCGCAAGCGGGAGCGAAAGTTGTAGCGGCTGAAATGACGCTGGCTCCGGTGCGTTTAGAGAGTTCGATGCGTCCGTCAGACTCTTTGGCCGATGGGTTTTCGTCTTTTTATTCTGAGGTTGCAGATCTCGTCGAGATCTTGAAGACGGCATCGCGATCTGAGGTCGTCTTCTACTTGATCGATGAAATCTTCCGCGGCACGAACAATCGTGAACGTAGAATCGGTGCAGAGTCAGTGATCCGCTCGCTTTCCGAAACGACGGCAATGGGAATGGTTACCACCCATGATCTCGATCTTTCGACACTTGAAGGTCAGGTGGCGGGACTTTCAAATCACCATTTCCGTGATGATGTGATCGACGGGAAAATGATGTTCACCTATGAATATCGAAAGGGCCCATGCCCTTCGACTAACGCGATTAAAGTCATGCGTTCGGCGGGGCTGAAGGTCGTCGAAGCGGGGGGTTAACTTGGCATCGGTGTATTTCATTTTTGCGCATCCCCATCGAAATCAATCGCGAGTATCAAGTACCGTGTTAAAACGAATTCGCGATCTTGATAATGTCACGGTTTGCGATCTTTACGAGTCCTATCCCGACTTTCATATTCCAGTTGCCGACGAGCAAGCGAAGGTGGTTGCGCACGACGTGATCTTTTTGCAGCACCCGTTTTACTGGTACAACATGCCGCCACTTCTGAAGCTGTGGATAGATGAAGTTTTTGAAATGGGCTTTGCTTACGGACCTGGCGGAGAAGCCTTTAAGGGCAAAACTTTGCAGTTGTCGGTCTCTACCGGCGGAGCCGAAGAGGCCTATGGACCAAGTGGCAACAACCGATTCACGATCGATGAGTTCACTCGCTCCTATGACCAAACGGCGCACCTTTGCGGAATGCACTGGCCCAAGCCCATGGTTTTTCACGGGGCCCGTCGCGCTTCACGTGAAGAGATTGAGGCCCATGCCGAGCGAGTTCGCGATTTGATTTTAAGTTATACAAATAAGCTTTATCAGCCTTCGGTGAAATTATGAGCGGAGGAATTCTTCAGAGCGCTTTAATATTTTTAGGTGCTGCGGTCATCACGGTGCCTATCTTTCAGCGAATTGGCCTGGGTTCTGTTTTGGGTTATCTGATCAGTGGGATCGTCATCGGTCCATGGGCGCTGGGCTTGATCACAAACGTAGATGACATTCTTCATTTTTCAGAGTTTGGCGTTGTTCTATTTCTGTTTTTGATAGGACTAGAGCTTGAGCCGAAACGTCTATGGAGCTTGCGATTTCCTATTTTTGGCCTTGGCTCGGCACAGGTAGCTGCAAATACGGCAATCTTCACTTTGATTGGAGTGTTGTTTGGGCTCTCATTGCCAGTCGCATTTTTGGCCGCCATGGGCTTCGCGCTTTCCTCCACGGCAATTGCGCTGCAAGTAATGAAGGAAAAAGGCGTTTTGCAAACGCACGCCGGTAATTCGGCATTTTCAATTTTGCTTTTCCAGGACATCGCGGTGATTCCGATGATTGCGATCGTTCCTCTCCTGGTTTTGGCGCCGGTACTGGGTTCAGAAGTCGCTGGAAGCGCTGGGGCGGATTCCAAATTGTGGTCAGTGGCAAAAGTCATTGGCGTGCTGGCCGGTGCGATTCTATTAGGTCGGTTTGCTGTTCGGCCTATTTTGCGAGCTGTCGCCTCTGCGAAATTGCGCGAAATTTTTACGGCGTTTGCTTTGTTCCTCGTTGTAGGCATGTCGGCCCTCATGCAGCAGATCGAACTGTCGATGGGCCTCGGCGCATTTTTGGCGGGCGTTCTGTTGGCCGACAGCGAGTATCGTCACGCGTTGGAAACAGATCTCGAGCCATTCAAGGGATTGCTACTGGGTCTGTTTTTCATCTCGGTCGGCATGTCCATAAACGTCGGAAGTGTTCGAGACAATCCTCTTTTGATTCTTTCGATTGTCTTGGGTGTCATGGCGGTCAAATTCGCCGTTCATTTTGCATTAGGTGCACTGTTTAAGGTCGCCAATCCTTCGCGATATTTTTTCAGTCTGGTGCTCGCGCAGGTCGGTGAGTTTGCGTTTGTGTTGTTCGCGGCAGGAAAGGCCGCAGGGGTACTGAACGAAGAAGTGATGGGGCCTTTGATCGCGGCGACGGCGCTCTCGATGCTGGCGTCACCGATTATGCTGGCTGGTTACTCAAGATGGATTGAGCCGCGGTTTTCAATGGGGCAAAAGCCGGAGGCTGACAGCATTGAGAACAGCCATCCGGAAGTCATCATTGCGGGCTTTGGCCGGTTCGGGCAAATTGTTGGACGGTTATTGTATGCGAATGGAACGACGGCCACCGTTCTTGATCATGAACCTGACCAAATCGAACTTTTGAGAAAGTTTGGCTTCAAGGTTTATTACGGCGATGCGACTCGAGAGGACTTACTTCACGCTGCAGGCGCCTCTGAAGCGAAAGTGTTAGTGATTGCAATTGATACGGTCGAAGAAAGCTTGAAGCTTGTTGACCTCGCGCGGGCAAAGTTTCCTCACCTAAAGGTTTTCGCTCGCGCGCGCAATGTTCAGCACATGTATGGATTGATTGAGCGCAAAGTAGAAGTCATCGAAAGGGAAACTTTTGAAGCGTCGCTTCGACTCGGTCGCCAAGTTCTTGTGGCACTTGGTGGTTCGGCCCATGAGTCTTGGCAGGCGGCCAATCGCTTCCGCGACCACAACATTCAAATGATTCAGGATATGAGTCAGTTTCGAAACAGCCAAGAGGACCTCGTCGCTCGATCCAAGCAGGCGCGTGAGGATCTGGAAAAGATGTTCGAGCGCGAGCGGCTAAGACGTCAGGCGGCTGAATCTGGTTGGGGAGATTGATCAATATCAGGCCATTTGCTTTGCAGCTCTGGCCTAAAGGCCAGGACGTCGGTCTACGCTAGATTTATCGACAGAGCCTGGACAACTGATTGATCATCGCGTCCAATAGCGATCATGGAATTAAGTTCAGTTTGGATGTGGGCGGCAGTCGCGATGGTTTTACTCATCGGCGAAATGATGACGGCAACGTTTGGGCTTCTCTTTTTTGGAGTGGCAGCAGCAATCACAGCAGTCATTGTTATCGCTGCGCCGGATTTACAACCGGCGGTGCAGCTGATGATATTCGGCGCGCTTGGCTTAATTGGGATTTTGGTGGGTCGAAAGTGGATCAAGGCGAAACTCGCCTCCAAGGCTGCTCCGGCCGTCAATTTGGATTCGAATTCAGAATTCGCTATTGATCGCGCTTTGGCTCCGGGGCAAGAAGGTGCAGTTTTGTACCAAGGTACTCCATGGTCAGCAAAAAATGATGGAACTGAGCCAATCAACACTGGCGATCGCGTAAAAGTGATTCGCACGAGCGGAATTAAGCTAATTATTCAGAAGGTAAAATAATATGGGTGGCGAGATGTCGATTTTTGCAATTGCGTTTCTTGTATTTGCTGCGGTTGTACTTTTTAAGGCAGTTCGGATTGTTCCACAGCAAGAGGTTTGGATCTTAGAGCGACTTGGAAAGTTTCAAGGAAGCCTTTCAGCTGGCCTCCACTTTGTCGTTCCCTTTGTGGATATCATTCGATATCGCCATTCTTTAAAAGAAATCGTTCTCGATATCCCGGCGCAGGTTTGTATCACGCGCGATAACGTGTCGGTTCACATCGACGGCGTTCTATTCTTCCGCGTCGTAGATCCGATTAAATCGAGCTACGGAATCAACGACTACATTCAGGCCGTTGTTCAGTTGGCTCAGACAACGCTTCGCTCGGAAATCGGAAAGATCGATCTCGATCGCACGTTCGAAGAGCGCGATAAAGTTAACTCGGCTGTCATTATGGCGATCGACCAAGCGACAGAACCTTGGGGCGTTAAAGTTCTTCGTTACGAGTTGAAGTCGATTCAACCACCAAAAGATGTTTTGGACGCGATGGAAAAGCAGATGCGTGCAGAGCGAGAAAAACGAGCAAACGTTTTGACGTCGGAAGCCGATCGCGACTCCAAAATCAACCGAGCTGAGGGTGAAAAGCAGGAGACGATCAAAGCGTCTGAAGCGGATCGACAAAAGCAAATCAACGAAGCTGAAGGTAAGGCTCAGGCGATTTTGGCGGTTGCAAATGCGACGGCCGAAGGTTTGCGACAAGTTGCAATTGCGATGAGCGGACCAGGCGGAGAGGCCGCGGCAAAGCTGAAAATCGCAGAAGAGTATGTGAAACAATTTGGACAGGTCGCCTACGACGCACGCGCGATCATCGTTCCGTCGAATGTTGGCGATCCGTCGTCGATGATTGCGACAGCCATGGCGGTTATGGATGGTGTACGTATGACAACGAGCAATGAACAGCCTCGAGGTCGTGCGTAGACATTAGCTTTAAAAAAGTGGTTATTGAAAAAGCCTTCGTGCCGTGTCGCGAAGGCTTTTTTGTTTTTAGAGATTCGGCTTGGAGATGTTGGCTATGACCGCTGCGGAATCAGAAGGCCACCAAACTTTGATGATCCCGATATTCATTCTTGCGGATGGGTCGACAGATTGAGGCATGATTGAGGTGCCCTCAGGCAAATTGGCCAGGCTTTGCGCCGCTTTGCTAATCGCCAAGGCGCAAGAAAAGTCCGTCGGACGTTGGAAGGAAACCGTGGGGACGTTGGATGGACGATCGCTGATCAAAGTCACTGGCGGCACCGTCGCAAGTCGGTGACGCTTTCTGATTTCGGCGGCCAGAATTTTAGCACTGCTGCTGCCGGCTCTTCCGGAGCCATCGTTGGGACCATGAATTTCCGTTTGAATTTCGACTTCGATTCCATAGCAGGGGTCATTGCTGGACGCAGATGAGTTTGCGGCGAATCCGACAATGCCGTTTGTGAGCGTGATCAGAATTAAGAGTGCTCGAGCTCTCATCATGCCCCTAAGCAGTGCACGGCCGAGGCCGAATCCATAGGCGTCATTGGTGGATTCTTTTCAGGTTTAGACCGTTTCAGTGACGAAGATGGTCACTTCTTGCCGTCCAAAGTCTCCGCTTGTTCTGCGAGAGGGGGTCTAATTGTTAATAAACAGTTGCCGTGGATCGGAGATCTGTCCCGATCTTTGCAACTTCGGGAGAGTCCAGAAATGGCAGCCGAATCAGGAGAACTCATAAATGCGCTCTGAATCCATTCGTCCTATGACTAAAAACTCTGGGACATCCACATTTAAATCAATGGCGATGATCGCCATTGCAATTGCTGCTAGCGTCGCTGGTTGCACCAAATTGGATTTGGAGAATAGCTCGCGCGAGTCAGTTACGATGGATTCCGCAGAAATTACCCACGACAGCTACCGCAATCGAAAGATTTCGATCGTCGTACCTCCGGGCAATCTAAATCCTGAACTCAGTTGGAACACGCTTTACGCAAACATGCCTACAACGACCAGAAAAGAGTTTGCAGAGTTCGCGAACGACCCAGCTGGCTTGAAGGCCGCGATTGAGAAGAAATATAAGACGGCCCTGATGAAGCTTGCCCGCAAGCCTGAAGTTATCAATGAAATGGTCAAGGCCGGTCGTCTTTACGGTATCGATCCTCTTCTCATTATCGGAACAGTTATTGGTGAGCATTCCTTCAACGTTGGATATGCGGATCTTGGTCAAGACACAATTGCAGGTTGGGCTGGACGATGGAGCTCTCGTTTTTTGATGAGCTCCGAGGACCTGTTGACGTTGATGCGGTCAGAGCCCGCGCAAAGGCAGTGTCAGAAATTAATGGCTACATCGCATGCTGAATACTGGGATTGCATTGCTTATGTGTGGAACAAAGACTTCAAGGGCAATCCCAACGATGCAGTGGAAAACGACAACCTAGGATTTCGAACTAAGTTCTTCAATCCAGTTGGTGTTGGAATGACATATGGGTTGGGTCAGCTCGATCCGATTCGAGCGTTGATGGTAAATGATATCGTTAACAAAACAAGCGGACTCCCGATGCTTTCGGTAGAAGAGCCAGAAAAAATCTACGCCGCGATTATCAATCCGATATCGGGCGTTCACTATGTCGCCGCGAACATTACTTTGTATTTGCAGGCATATCTGAAGATTGCGAATTTCGACATTCAGCACAATGTCGGTGTTGTTGCGACGTTGTACAACTTTGGAAAAGAAAAGTATTACGCGAACAAACGTTATAGAGCGAATGTTGCGCATCTCAAAGCCGGTCGCCGAATTGAACCAGCCTATGAGAGCTACTACGGCTTTTTCGTAAACGAAAAAGTCACTGAGTTGCAAAAGATATTGAAAATGAACGACGCCCAGTTGAAACAATATTCGCGAACAGGTGTGTTCCCGTTCTAACGGAGGCGCTACCGCTGGCGCTTTAGGGCTTTAGCTTCAATTTCGGCTTTGAGTTTTCTGTAGGAAAGCAATCGATCGTCGTTGAGATCGCCCGCCTTCAAGGCTGCCCGAATGGCGCAGCCTTTTCGTTTTCGTG
>JAXMMN010000734.1:0-3674 GCA_034366485.1 Bdellovibrionales bacterium | reverse complement strand
TACTTGCTATAAACGGCACGATGTTTGTCGCTGAATTAGCATTCGGAATCTTCGCGCAGTCGACCGGGCTTATAGCCGATTCGCTGGATATGTTGGCTGATGCTCTTGTTTATGGAATCAGCCTCTACGCAGTTGGAAAAGCTGCTGCCGCAAAAGACAATGCAGCGCGTGTCAGCGGTCGCACTTTTGGCGAATGTTTTTTGTCTTTGGTTAATATCGAAGCATCGCCACGGCGGAAATCACATGAAAGCCAGCTGGATCTTCTCATCGAACGACGTGCTGGTAAACCTCGGCGTCATCGTTTCGGGCGTGCTCGTAGGTTTGACCGGCTCGCATTATCCAGATTTGGTAATTGGACTTTTAATCTCACTACTCGTCGCAAGCGGAGCAATTCGCATTTTGCGCCTCAGTCGGAGTTAGAATGCACATTTTTATTAGCACCATCATTTTCTTTGGCTTCTCAATAGCTCATGGCGCAGTCAAAGTAGGCGATCAGTTTCCTAAAATCGAACTGAATATGCTGAACACAAAAAAGAAGTTTGATCCCGAATCGATCAAAGGGAAAGTCGTTCTCGTCGATATTTGGGGAAGCGACTGTCCCCCCTGCCGTCTTGCGATGCCGAAAATGAACTCGATCTATCTGAATCTCAGGAAAAACAATTTCGTCATTCTCGGAATTAACGTCGACGAAAACGACGATGACATTAAATATTTTCTAGAAGAATACAAAATCGACTACCCACTGCTGGATGATCGAAAACATGCCCTCGTGCAAACTCTTGGTGTCGAGACGATGCCAACCTCATTTCTGATCGATACAAAAGGCACCGTTCGATACATTCATAAGGGATTTAAGAGCTCGGACGGCCCACTTATCGAGACGCAGATTAAGTCACTTGTCCGACGATAGTTCGATGGATGAAATGCGGACACTTCGTTAGCAGCAGTTATCCAACGGAAGCTTTACGTGAAGACGAAGCGCACTAAAGCTCGACGCTGCAATCGACAGCGGCGTCCTTCATCCCAGCGCTGTAATTTGTGAAATATGAAACTGCGATCTTGCCGTCAGTGACCTTCATGACGAGTCTTGAATCAAGCGGGCCCGTGCCTGCGCGGTAAATTTGAAAACCGTTTCGCCGGCGTAGTTTCATCTGTCCGATCGAATTTATGTGAGCGGTACCCTTATAAGAACCTTCCGCAATTTCGTAACGAATGGTGCTGAATTTGTTCTCTCGAATCTCAATTTCGACGTTAGTGGCAGGAGTCGTGTCGGCTTTGCCAGTGCATAGAATCGGAAAGTCCGCAGCTGCCACTGCCACTGCTTTTGCGATCCAAAGGACCGTGATTTCGCCGTTAATTTCGTCGGCTGCGAATTCGACGTTGTCACCGACCGCCAGGCCAATCAGATCCGTTGGATCTTGAACCACGAACGACATGGTCATCCCTGGCATACTGAGGTTTGGGATCTCTTCGTGCTTCAGCGAGATTCTTGCGCCGGCGACGTCAATCTTCCGCACGAGCCCTTTCACAAGAGGAAAGCCCGCTGGTGGCGTGCTAGCAAAGACAGTCTGACCTACAAAAAGACTCACGAAAAGTAAGAGTGACTTCACAACAAACATCCCCCGTTAAACTATTTAGTATCGAGCTGCGATTTCCCGTATCGGACCCAGTCGCGCACTGCTTTCGCCTCGTTCTCCGTCAGTGTGCTACTGGGATGCAACAATCGATAACGTAGCGGCGGCATTTGCCGCGTCGCGATCCGAAATAACATCTTAGAATTGGTACTGAAGTCCTGCACCCAAACTGTGTTCCGTGAGCTTCAATCCGAATGCCCAAGCCCAGGATGGACCGTACATAAGCGAAACAGAAACCTCGTTTCCGAGAGCCCCGTCTTGGCGCCAAGTGTACTCAACCTCGCTGAATACAGAACTCGTCCACTGAAAATGTTTTTCTAAATCAACCCGCAGCTTCCCCTTGTGATCGACCAAGAGATTCGTTTGGATCAACATCGGCAGCACATAACCGACTCCGAGTTCCGCTCTCGTGTCGCCGTGTACCACCGAGGCGCCGCCGATGAAGCTTAAATAGTTGTCGACCCATCTTCGGTAAAATAAATCGCCTTCGCCTGCCCAATTTTCGTCTTTACGGGTTGCAGCTTTGATTTCAATTTCATCCCAAGTTCGCATGACGCGAAACCGAACCTCCGCGTGATTGCTGGCGGCCTTTAGCTGCGTGTGCGTATAGAGATGCTCATGCAAATGGGGATCGTGCTGATCGTGAGCAGCCATTTCAGGTGTAAGCTTAAAGTCGTTGTACCGAATGACTCGCGCCATGCCGGTTTTCATATGATAAAGGTTATGACAGTGAAGCATCCACTGGCCGGGCTCGTTCGCATAGAACTCGATCGTGCGCGAGCCATGCGGTGGCACATCGACCGTGTGCTTCAGCGGTGACTTATCTCCTTGGGCATTCACAACACGAAAGAAGTGACCATGCAAATGCATCGGGTGATGCATCATCGTATCATTTTGAAAGATAAAGCGAACAACTTCACCCTTGTTGATATTGATAAGCCGGTCTTGGCTAATTGCCTTTCCGTTGATGTGCCAAACGTATCGCTCCATGTCGCCGCCGAGGACGAGCTTTAGCTCGTGAACTTTGGCATCTTTCGGAAGCGCCGTTGGTGCGATGGCGGTCAGAGCATCTACGCTCAAAGTTTCGAGCACTTCTGACTCCGAAGTCTTGAGATCGCGGCTTGCGCCGTTTTGGCGAAGCATTGCATCTGACTGTGTGCTCCAGTTGGTCGGTCCCGCATCGTTGTGCTGCACAACTGTTGCATTAGGCTTCACTGACTTTTTTGTTAATGCGTTTTTGGGTGTCGCATGTGCGGAGTGATCCATCGCCGCTGGTGGCGCCTGATGGCCACCGTGCCCTGCATGGTCGGCATGCCCACCGCCAATTGGTTTCGCTTTCTCACTCGTTGCAGCATTGCCATGGTCGCTATGATCTCCGTGCATCTTCGAATGGTCCATTTTGCTATGGTCATTGCTAGATGTCGTAGCGCCGTGCGCACTGTGATCCATTCCTGGCATTGCAGCTCCGCCATGCCCGGCATGATCCATTGAAGCGTACATATTTGGAAGCGGCTTGCTGGGAGCGAGAACTTTTTCTCCCATACCAATCCAAGCCGACGCGAAGCCAGTTACGTCTTGCACGGTGGCTCGTATCTCATAGTTCTTGTGCTCTGGTACAGTGAACAGCACATCATACGTCTCGGCCATTCCCATCAGAATCTCTTTTGTCTGAACGGGCTTTACATCGACCCCGTCGGCGGAAATCACTGTCATGGGTAAGCCCATCGAGACGTAAAAGTAGCTCGATGCTCCGGCGTTGATGATTCGGAGTCTGATTTTTTCACCTGGGTGCGCAGTCAAAAGCTGAGAATCGCGCTTACCATTGATGAGGAATGCGTCGTAGCCTACGTCAGAAAGATCCATTCCTCCCATGCGAGTCCATTCATTCTGAAGATGGGTTTTCAATCCTCCAGCGCGAACGGCGCCAAAGTAAGAGCGCATCGAATCCTTCTTGAATAAGTAATAGTCTCCGTCTTTGCGAAGATTTCGAATGATCTGGTCCGCGTTTTCATCAGACCAATCGCTCAAAACTAAAACTGC
>JAXMMN010000733.1:0-7178 GCA_034366485.1 Bdellovibrionales bacterium | reverse complement strand
AGGGGTTGGACCCTGTCTATTCACAGACACCGATGGCGGTCATTCCGAATCTTCCAAACCTCAGCAGCGATGAAATAGCTTTTTTAGAGCGCACAGAAAAGTTCAAGCGCGTTCTTGGTCGATTGGCCGATCTCCGTCAAGCCAAGGCTAAGATTCCAAAAGGCCTTGTTTTGACCGAGTATTCTGAGGCCGAGGTTCGCGAACTAAAATCAAAAGCATTTAAGTGCCAATAACGGAAACCAAAGTAGAAAATATGAAAAATTCTTTTTCAAAAACACGAGTCGCTGGTTCGGCATCCATTTTGGCATTCGCCGTCGGCACAATCATGATTTTAGTCACGCTGCAACCGTTTGCTGCACAAGCCGCACTACCGCAGGTCTGTGAACTTGTCGGTCGTCCATCGCCTCATGGGGTTTCCGTTAGCGATTTCGAAAGCTATCAAGATCGTTTGATAAAAGAGTGCGAGCTTTCCGAGAAAAAAGCGGAGCTCGAAAACCGGGCTCGCACGAGCTACGCAATATCTCTTGAACAGATCTCGCTTTACCAGGGTCTACGTTACCTCGAGCGGAGTGCGTTTGATAAGTCGCGTGAAGCAAATTTGCCATTGGAACTGACTTATCAAATCGCCTATGCGGACTATCAAAAGCCGATTGCCGAGCGATCTCCTATCATTTGGAAAAACTGGGTGAACGGGCTTCCGCATCTTGAGCGAATTCGTCAAAAAATAAATTCGGGTCGAAAGCTGACACTTGAAGATCTCTTAAAATCCCATGCCGGCTTTTATCAGCTTTCTAACGAGTACTGCGAGAAGCTTCCAGATGGAAAGCGCTGCGGTCACAACAACGACCCGCATCCTGGGCAGTTGAAGCCGTCAACGTCACTCGAGCCGGATCGTTACTGGTGGAAATTCGATAGCGTCGAAGAAGCAATGAAGGCCAAACAGTCGGCCGAGGAATTCAATCGGTTGTATTCGGATCTCGGCCTTCTCGGTATGATCTATGGTGAAGACGGCGCTGCGATGAGCGACGTCATTAGCGTCCGCAAATCTGGTGATCAATATGCGATGTACTCAGGTGATTCGAAAGCCAATCCCCAGCACTTGGATGGGCTACTGAGATTTGTAAATCAGTCGATGGCAGAGTTCCACCAAGGCCGCCATGCTATTTGGAACGGAAAGCTGATGACTCCTGGACAGATTGCAATGCTGGCGCAGCAGTACTTGGTGCAAATCCATCCGTTCGCGGAAGGAAATGGTCGAATGAGTCGGCTTCTTCAGGAAGCGATTCTCACGTCGTTTGGAATGCCCCACGGGGCCAGTGGCGATCTCATGGACGGCGATGTTTTAATGTCGCCAAACAAGTATTACGATCTCTCAATCAAAGCGACATGGGAGCATTTGATTGATGTCGAACATTGTCTCACGTCCGTGTACGTCGATGTGCTGGGTGGTGGACCTGGAGCCCAACTTCAGTACATGGATCAGAAACGAATTCCCTATGAGTGCAGAATTCTCTAGCTATTACTCGTAGACGATTTCAAATTTTCTGGATGTGCTCCAGGTGTCGAGCTTTCGTTTTTTAACTCGCCAAAAAAGCGCGCCCTCTGGAAGATCGCCCTGAAGCGTATAGTGTAGTCGATTGGTTGAGGCGCGTTCGATAATGTTGACGAAGTCCCCATCGGTCGCGATCTCCACCACGAAGGCATCCGCTTTAGTATTGTTCGCTGGCTGAAGGTCCTTCCATTGAAGTCGACCATATTTAGTTGCAGTCGCGCCGCCGACAATCACAGCATCCTCTGCCGGTGTTTCAAGTTGCACGAGCGATGGATTTATAGATGCGAGCTCACGGGCCGCCTCTTCACGAGCTTTTCGCTGTTCAAGATCATTGGATCCAATTGAAATCGCTTTTCGTACGACCACGGGTCTCGTCGCTTTTGCGACAGGGGATGCGACCGACACCGCGCGGCCTGTTTCGTCGAGAGCCGTCACAGACCACTCGAGGCTTTCGCCCTCAGAAATCGGCACTTCCTTTGATCTTCCTTGGGTGCGGAAAGTTGTCGGGACCTCGGCACCTGTTGTGCGAACTTGGATCTCGAATCCTGAGGCTTCAAACGGAAATGTCCATTTCAGTAGCGCGGCTTTATCCGAAAAGAGGGTGGTTTGATTTCGCGGAGGTGGAAGAAGTGTTGAAATTCTTGAAGCGGGTCCAAATGCTCCCAGCGTTAGTCCATCCTCTTCGATTTCTCGAATTCGAGCATAGATCGTTCCAAGCGGAAGAGCTGGTGGGAGAAGTTCACCTCGAGCAGTAGGGCGAACGCGTTCCGGATTTGAAAACGCCAGATCTTTTGCGACCTCGAACAGATATTTCTCCGGATGCGTCTTAATTTTCTCATCAAGTTCGGCTGAAACTCGAATTCCGCGTAGTTCGCTTTCACGAAGAATCACGTAACCCTCTCGAATGCGTTTCGCTTCTGAATCATTCAGTTGAATTCTCCAGCCACGTGCGAACAAGGAAAGTGCCGGGTCGCCAAATTCAGTTCTTGCTTGTAGCAGTTGTTCACGCCGAGGAATTTCAATAGGTAAGGACTCGCCAACATACTCTGATTCATTTTGATCGATGCCGATCACTCGGATGTATTTTAGCCCTGGTTCGAGCGCTTGGCTTAAATCGAAAAACTTAGAGCGAGTAAGTACGCTTTGGGAAATGTTTGAGAAGGTCGATGTCGAGGAGAGTTCGACTCGGTAGAAACTAGCAGGACCACGATCTTCCCACGTTAGCCAACGGCGTCCGAGGCGGCGCAGTCGATCAGGTGTCAGCTTCTCAAAAGTATGAAAGCTCGTAACCGCGAGCGTACGGTCTCTGTCTCGGACGCGAGCGAACCATGCGCCGTGTCCTCGATCGCCAAAGTCATATTTTGTTTGAGTACGACTTCCAACGGGCTGGGTGAAAAGGACGGATTGAAAGCTAGCGTCCCGTGCAAACTCGATGGCTGTGTTCTCGGTGCCCGCAACGTTCCATTCGAAGTCGATCACAGGCGTTTTAATGAGTTCGATATTTGTGCCGACGATTGGTTTTAACGTGTCTACGAATTCGGTTTCGATGGTAGCAGCAGAGGTAACAACAGCGAGAGTTTTCGATTGTCCCGCCTCGATTCGGCTTTTTCCTCTTGATAACATCACGTCGATTGGACCTTTTGCAGTCGCTACACCTGAGAGGAGCGTGAATGTCGAATTCTCGTTGTTTGCCAAGTGTGCAACTGCGCCTGCGCTAATCGCGATCGTGCTTTCTGTTTGAATGTTTCGAAGCGTGGTGCTGGCGTCTTCTGTTAAAATGTGGGCACTGCTTGAAAGAATTTGAGTTTTTGCGGGAAGCCAGTACGCGGTGCCTTCGACGCGGATGTGGGTTTGGCGACGATCGCCGCCTGAAATCATTTTCCAATTGTGGTCGCGAGTTGGGTGAAAATTGGGTTGTTGCCGTAGCTCCCAAGCTGACCAAGTGTTGTGGCCAAGGTAGGTAAGCGCGATGAGTCCGACGGCCATTGTGAGCAGCGCTTTCCTACCTAGGCTTGGTTTTGTGACTGGCGCGAACGTTTTCATCCAATTCACCTATCGGTCGTCTCGAAATGGGACTTGAATCGACCTAGGTCTGATCTATAAGATGTCTGAGAGGTGTGCCCTATGAAGTTTCAACATTCTGTATTGATCGCCGGACTTCGAACTTTCCTCATCGCTGGACTTTCTTCTGGTGTTTTGCTTTTAGCTGCCGGTGTCGTCGTGGGCGAGAGCAGGTCGACAGATTTGATCGCAATCAATCAATGGCTAGCGAAAGACATCGCGACTCAATTTTCGGCAGCTGCAGCGAAATCGCTGGCGCAGGCTCAAAAATTTGGTTCACTTGCCAACGTCGAGGCTGGAAGCTTCGACACACTTGCGATGCGGGAATTCGAAGTTGAAACTTCGGTGAAAGCTGTTTGGCTGGTTGATGCACCAGGATCGGGCGGCGTCCGACCGGTTGCGAAAATGGAACGAGAGGGGTTTGATGTTTCTGAATCTCAGCTAGAGCTTGTCCGCTTGCTCCTTGAAAGCGCGCTCAAAGAAGGTACCTCGGCTAGAGACCTATCGGGTGGCCTCAATGCAATTGCCGTTCGGTTAGGGGATCGGCCGCGACTTGTTGTTCTTCTGGGCGATGAGAGTTTATTTTCGCGCGCAACAGGCGGCCCTCTAGGGGAGAAGTGGATACTTCTTCAGGCCAACGAAGACAAGACAAACACACTTCTCTTTGAGTCCGTGCCGAATTCCAATGGAAGTTCGGAGTTCCTGACGCTTGATGAAGTGACACGCGTGGTGATGGAACAAACACCGAAGCAGGAGAGAGTGGAGTTTTCCACCATGGTCAATTCTGCAGGTGGGGTTCCATTTCAAATTTCTGGTGTGCAAACAGGCGTCTTTGGCGTGATTGCGCTTGCCATATCCCCACTGGATCGATCCGTTGGGTTTACGGGACTGCTGGGGCAAATCGCGCTTGGCGTGACGTTGATCTTGACCGTTTTGTCGGTGCTAATTTCCTTTTTCCAAGCGCGCCAGGGAGCGACGAATGAGACTCGCCCGGGTTCGGCTGGACCTTCGTCGACCAACGAGAATGCGAACTGAATCGATACGATGTTTTAGTTCGAGACAGTAAACTTCATCTTTTCAAAATCTTCTTTTAACTCTGTCCGACTCAGTGCCGAAACAATGATGTAGGGCCGTAGTGTGCCCAGATTTTTGCGGAGGTAGAGTTAGATGTCTGATCCTGTTGCAACTGTTGCCGAAGAGTATGTCGTCGTCGCCGAGGACTCTCCTCCTAACAGAACCATTCTCGTTCTTCTCTTGAAAAAGCTCGGCTACAAAGTTTTCGAATGTGAAGATGGCGAAATTGCTTGGACAACCATGCAGAAGAATAAGGACAAGAACATTGTCGCCGTGATTTCCGACATGATGATGCCAAATATGGACGGGATGGAACTACTTCGGCGCGTGCGTAGCTCTGAAGGATTTGAAAAGCTTCCGTTCGTTTTTGTGACTGCGATTTCTGAAAAAGACTATATTTTCGAAGCAAAGAATTTGAAGGCGAATGGCTACATTTTAAAGCCAGTAACATACAGCCGCGTGACCCAGAAGTTAAAAGAACTATTTCCAGGCAAGAGCTTTCCTAACGTCGCGGCATAAGGATTGGGTACGATGGGCGCAGCCCCGAAGCAAGGCAGATTACTTGTTCATGAGATTGTCGATCGGCTAGATGAACTGCCGACTCTTCCATCAATCATATATGAACTAAATCGCGTGATTAATGATCCGATGTCTTCGACCAGCGACGTCGAAAAAATTATGGCGAATGATTCGTCTTTGACGATGAAAGTTTTGAAGCTTGCGAATTCCGCTTACTACGCAATTCCTGGTGGCGTCACAAGCTTGCAGAGAGCGATCGCCTATATTGGTTACGACACTATCAATCAACTTGCACTTTCCGCGAGTATCATTAAATCGCTAGGCCCGAAAAGCCATCAGCTTTTTGATTTACCAGGTTTCTGGAAGCATGCTCTCGGGGTGGCTATGGCTTCTGAGGTCATTGCTAAAGAAGTTAAGTACCGAACGCCCAGTGACCTTTTCACCTGCGGCCTTGTCCATGACATGGGAAAAGTCGCGCTCTTTAATGTTGCTGAAGAGCAGTTTCTGGAAGTCGTTAGCTTTGCTCGTGAACACAAACAAAGTCTCGTTGAAGCAGAAGAGGCATTGGATTCACCAAGGCACACACACATTGGCTTCGAACTTGCCACCAAATGGCGGCTGCCATATCAGATTCAGATCTCGATCGCCAATCACCACCAGCGCGATCCGGCAGGGCGTGGGGGCCTTTCGCAGGAAGCTAATCTCGTCGTTGACATTGTCTTTCTGTCCAATCTTCTGATTCATGCACTTCAGTTTGGTCAGTCGGGACATCAAAAAGTTCTTGGTCTTCCTAAAGACGTACTCGACCGACTTTCTCTCCCACAAGAATCGTTAAAAGACCTCATTGGTCGCATCAAAGAAAAAATTCAGAATGCCGAAGGTTTCCTAAAAATCATCGGAGAATCTTAAACGTGCGAGAGCTTTTCAAAGGCCTCGTTGAAAATGCAACCGTTGGGATGATTGCCTTTGAAGAATTGGCAACCGGCCACATCGCCGTGTTTTCTAATGCCCGGGCACTTGAAATTTTAGAACGCAAAGATGGTGCAGGCTGGGCCTGTCATGACCTATTTCCAGACTCGGGCCGCGGATCCATCGCTCCGTTTGGCCCGGAGTTCGCGGGGAGAGAAGGGCTTCATCCTGAAGTACTCATGAAAAAAGCCACGGGCGCTGCCTTTGTTGCTTCCGCTGCCATTCGGAAAGTCCATGATAACGGAAAGACACTTCTCCTGCTGTCGCTTCAAGACATTACAGTTGAATGGAAGCTCGCAAGAGATCTTACTGCCAAACAAGAGGAAATTGCGCGCGCATACACGGAACTGCTAGAGCAGAACAATCAGTTGAAAACTTTAGATCAAGCAAAAGACAAGTTCATTGCGCTTACTACGCATGAACTGAGGACGCCGCTTTCTGCTATTCTTGCGACGGCCGACTTTCTGGAAAATAAGCTCTACGACACGGACGAGCAGCGCGATGAATTTATTAGGACCATCAGCGAGCAAGGCCGTCATTTAATGGAGTTGGTGAACGACGTTCTAGATTTCGCAAAAATTCGAGCGGGGAAAATGGATTTCTATGTCGAAGAAATCGAGCTCAATGGACTGCTAAAAAAGGTCGTTTCGAACTTTCAGCATATGGCGGACCAGAGCAACGTCAGCCTAACCTTGGAGAGCTCAGTCACTACCGACAAGGCCTGGGCCGACCTCGTGCGACTAAAAGAAATCATAAACAACGTGATTTCAAACGCAATTAAGTACAATCGAGAAAATGGTAAAGTTGTCATTCGAATGATGGAAGTTACCGATCAGTCTCGACGGTACATTCGTATTGTTGTTACTGACACTGGCGTCGGAATTCCTGCCGACAAGCTAGAGGGCGTCTTCAATGAGTTCGAGACAGTTGGTCATGTTTCCAAACATCACAAAGGCACGGGGCTTGGGATGCCGATCTCGCGTCGCTTGGTCGAATCTATGGG
>JAXMMN010000732.1:0-4634 GCA_034366485.1 Bdellovibrionales bacterium | reverse complement strand
GCGGCTTGAACAAAAGCAACCATCACACCTTAAACGAGACGCTGACCTCACGCGGTTCCGTGCAATCCGACAAATGTTCAAAGATGGAATTTGGCGCACAACGGTCGCGGTCAACGTCGCGGCGATTGCCATCCTGGCTTTCAATCTGCAGTCCTTGAAAAAAGAGTCCTCTCGCGAGTCTCACAAGTGGCGTGCGCCAGCGTCCATTGAAACTACGCTCTCCGAGATGCAAGAGAATCCACCTAAGACAACTAAACCGACTCGAACTGAGGCACTTTTACCCTCGTCCCTTTAATCGGAACCTCGAATTCCGATAAGAAGCTGTGGGCGATCAGCATTATAAAATTTTAATTTCACTCCTGCTGGCCTTTACCGTGACTGGCTGTGAGGACACAGGCAAACAGGCCTCGGAATCCGATTCAAGCGGTTTGCCTTCGCGCGCAGTAACTGTGTCTTGGGATGCCAGCAACGCAAAGCAGGTGGCTGAAACCGGCGGTGGATACCTTGTCTACGTTGCGAAAACTTCCGTCGCAATTGGAACAGTGACTCCCGTGCAAATTGCAAATCCTGGAAATGGCACCCATGTCACTTCATTGGTGAAACAGTTAACACCAGGTACTTATAACTTCGCCGTTAAGGCCTACAGCACGGAGTCCACTTCTGAGCTGTCCACGATAACAAATTTCACGGTGCCCCAATGAGCGGTGCCCCAACGAGATTTCTTGCGCTCGCAGTCTTCGCCTGCGTCCTTACCGTGATTACGATTTTCTCCTACCAACCCGCCAGGACCGACGAATCGCAATTCGTTTTCCAACAACTGGATCATCGACCGAAATCGTACGCCTCAGATCGTGTCCTCGTAAAATTAAGAAGTTCAAAGTTCGCAAAGTCGACGTTTCAAGAGAGCGGACTGTCGTTTAAAAACTCAAAAGTGCTTGGAAGTGGTGGGCAAACTCTCGCTGTCACGATCGACACTCGCGCCGAGTCCGTGAACACTGCCATTGAAAAACTAAAGCTCAATCCAGATGTGGAGTGGGCTCAGCCAGATTATATCTATCGCAAGTCTGTTGTGCCAAACGACGAAAACTACGGATTGCTTTGGGGCCTTAAGAATTCCTCGCAGACAATTGCAAAGCAGCACTCTCTGCACAATCTCTACAGCACCGGAAATCCAGGAACCAGCGGTCGAGATATGGGTCTAGAGAGCGCTTGGTCGAAAACGACCGATTGCTCAGGCGTGGTCGTGGCAGTGATCGACACAGGTATTAACCTTCAGCATGCCGACCTTGTCGACAACCTGTGGGACGACGGCATGGGAAATCACGGCTACGACTTCATCAACATGGACAACGATCCTACGGACGACGAGGGGCACGGCACTCACGTCGCTGGCACCATTGGCGCGCGCGGCAACAATTCCATCGGGACAACGGGCGTGTGCTGGCAGACGAAGTTGATGGGCGTAAAAGTGCTAGATGAATCAGGAAGCGGCACCACGTCCGGAATTATTCAAGGAGTTAACTACGCCGTCGCGCAAGGCGCAGACGTTATCAATATGTCTTTAGGTGGCGGAGGTTCGCTTGATCTAGCATTTCGAGATTCCATCGAAGCAGCAAGCGATGCGGGCGTGATCATCGTGGTGGCTGCCGGCAACAGCAACGTAAATGTCTCGAACACGGCCACCTACCCTTGTAGCTTCACCTCAGAAAATCTCATCTGCGTGGGGGCTGTCGATCAGCGCTACAACCGAGCAACGTTTTCTAACTACTCGCAAACGCTTGTTCACATTGCGGCTCCGGGAACAAATATCGTTAGCTCTGCCCTTGGTCCAATCACGGAAGAAGCGATCTCACTTAATTCCGGTAGCTGGAGCTTTGATGCGACCGACTTTGGCCACTCCACAACTCCGACAGTTTACCTTCAGTCACCTGCAAACTATGATGGTTCCGCCGCCAGGTATGGTCGCAATGTTCGAAATCATGCCTACGGAAGCTTTAACTTCACATCGACGCGCAAAGCGATCGCAAGAATTGGACTTCTTGGTTCTATCGATTCAAGTGACGCGCTTTATTTTGCAGCTGCACCACGAAGTGGCGTCAACCCATCGACCGTTTTCGATGGAGAATTCATCGGCTCCTATTCGGGATCGACGGCCGGAATTTCAGGCACGCTCGACATCACCACTTGCAGCATGAGCCAGTGCTCGTTCGGCTTCGAACTCGATAGCCTCGATGATCCGACTCAATCTACGGGAATTCGAATCACATCTCTAACAATGATACGATATCAAGCGGGCACAACCGGCTACGATACGCTTGATGGCACCAGCATGGCCGCCCCTCATGTAGCTGGTCTTGCCGCACTGGTAAAAGCTCACAATCCTGACTTCACCGCTGCCGAAATACGTGCGGCCGTTGTGAATACCGGCACTAAAATCCCGGCTCTCGCTGGCGCCTTCAAAAGTGGATCTGTAGCCAATGCTGCCAACGCCCTCAAATACATTCCAAAACCATCGGCACCCACGGTCACAGTCGACTAGCTCTTGCCATAGCCTCCGGTTCAGGGCATCCATGAGCGCATGGATTTACAGCACGCTCCTCTTTTACATCGACTAGCCAACGCAACGGGCCGGTACGCTGGCCGCGGCATCAACCACCTCGGAGAACAATTCTCCGGCGAACTCGTGATCCAAGCCCAAATGGATTCCCAGTTGGTGGAACTCAAGTTTCGCGCTTCTGATAATGATCAGGCGTTTCACGAAGAGTCGACCTGGGTCACCGAAGATTTACTCGCGGGCGGCATCGGACTATGGACCGTGTCGAGCAACACGCCTGGCGTGCTACCGCACCGATTGATCGAAGATCAGGCGGACGGTTCGTATTCGACAAAAGCCGTTTTTCGCCTGGGCGATCCTGAAGATAAAAGTCGATTTCGCCAAGAAATCACTCTCTGCGTGCGCCACGACGGAGCGATTGAATATTCGTACGCGTGGGGAGTTCCGCATGAAGCGCTTGCAAGTCGCTCGAAGTGTCTCTTGCACGCGGCTGCTGAAAATCAACGCGTGACCCAACCTCCTTTTGACAATTGAGACTATCGACACGCAGCGACAGGTTTGTATAGTTTAGGACAAAGGCTCTATAGTTAACGTTCATTCATGTTTTATTTGAGGAGGAACGATGGCTCAGACGACAGCGAGCACTGATCGCGCATTTTGGACAGCTCGATATCCCAAGGGAGTAGGCGCCACAGTTGAAGCCACCGTGAATCAGTACCGATCGACTCTTGATGTTTTCGAAGAAACCGTCGGTCGCTTTCCTACCAAGCCTGCATTTACTTGTATGGGCAAAACACTGACCTTCAGCGAACTCAATCGCAAGGCAGAAAGCTTCGCCGCGTTCCTGCAGAATGACCTGAAATTAAAAAAAGGCGACCGAATCGCTATTCAGATGCCGAACGTCCTGCAATACCCGATCGCACTTTTTGGCGCCATCAAAGCGGGACTCGTGATCGTCAATACGAACCCGCTTTATACCGATCGAGAAATGAAGCATCAGTTCAACGATGCTGGCTGCACGGCCGTGATCATCCTGGCGAACTTCGCCCACAACCTTCAAAAGGTTTTACACGAAACTAAAATTCAACACGTGATCGTGACGGAACTTGGAGATCTCCTAGGATTCCCGAAGAGCCTTGTTGTGAACACGGTCGTCAAACACGTCAAAAAAATGGTTCCAGATTTTTCGCTTCCGGATGCCATTTCCTTTAACGATGCTCTCGAGCGCGGGGCCAAGCTCACTTGCTCGCGCGTGCCGATGGATCTCGACGAAGTTGCGTTTCTTCAATACACGGGCGGCACAACTGGTGTTTCTAAAGGCGCCATGCTGACTCATCGAAACGTCGTGTCGAACATGGAACAAATCCGCTACTGGATGATGCCTAAACTAAAAGAAGGCGAAGAAGTCGTCGTGTGTGCGCTGCCGCTGTACCACATCTTCGCATTTACTGTGAACGCTCTCGCGATCGCGAAGTACGGCGGTCACAACATCTTGATCACGAACCCACGCGACATTCCCGCGTTTGTTAAAGAACTCAAAAAACACCCGATCACGGTCTTCACTGGCGTCAACACTCTCTACAATGCGCTTCTGAACAATGCGGAATTTCAAAAGCTCAATTTTTCGACTTACAAGATCGCTGTCGCTGGCGCGATGGCGCTGCAAAAAGCTGTCGCCATCCGCTGGAAAGAAGTCACTGGCTGCACAATCGTTGAGGGCTACGGCCTAACGGAAACTTCTCCAGTCGCGAGCTGTAATCCGATTGACGGGACAGATCGCACGGAACCATCGGGCTTCCCCTTCCTTCGACGTTGATCAAAATGATCGACGACGACGGCAAAGACGTCGCTCTTGGCGAAACTGGTGAAATTTGCATCAAAGGCCCGCAGGTCATGAAGGGTTACTGGCAGCGTCCCGACGAAACGGCCAATGTTATGACGGCTGACGGCTGGTTTAAATCCGGCGACATCGGATTCATGGATGCTGATGGATTCAGTAAAATCGTCGACCGTAAGAAAGATATGATTCTCGTTTCGGGCTTCAACGTGTACCCGAACGAAGTTGAAGATGTGGTCGCAA
>JAXMMN010000731.1:0-7428 GCA_034366485.1 Bdellovibrionales bacterium | reverse complement strand
GCTGCGAAAAAGACAGCTCGACTAGATGGTCTCGCTGGCGAACTTCAGCGCCGTCTAGATCGGCTAAATCTGAAATCTGATGCGACTCAGGAAAAAGTGAATGTAGAGCCACTTCCAAAAGTCGTCCCAGGATTCAGCTGGAAGTTGCTTGGACAATGGAACAGAGAGGTCGGCCAATGAGAAATCTATTTTATTTTAGCCTTCTCGGCTTAATTTTATCTGGCTGTGCAACCAGCCAGCCGACTGGAAAGAAGCTAGAGTTTGATTCCGCTGCGAAGGAGCGAGCCAAGATCTACTTGAAAGATCTTGCGAGCGTCGACTTTCGTTATTCGAACACGGGGCGCCCGTGTGCACGACCTGCCGATAGCGATGATTGGAAAGTGTTCGTCCTTGCGGCAGGGGCATGTGTTCAAAAAGGCGATTGGGTGCTTGTTGAAAAAATAGGAACTGAAATGGCAGCTCGAGAAGTGGACTCTCCTTGGGGCGCCTATTTTCTTGGACTCGCGGCTTCTCAAAAGGGCGAGTTTCTACGCGCACATTGGCTATTGGATCTTTCTGAAAAAAAGGCAGGCGGTCCAATAGGAATCGTTCGCTATGAAAAAGCACGTTTGCTCGAGCGCGAAGAAGGTCCATCTTCTGCGGCCAAAGAAATGAAAGAGGCAGTTCGCTTAGATGGAACTTTGCTGGCCGGGCATCTTTGGCTTGCGCAAGTCTACCATCGCGACCGAGTCATGGCAGAGGCGGAAAAGCACTATCGCCAAGCGCTCGACATAAAAGCAGATCTTTGGCCGGCGCTTTCGGGATTGTCTGAAATTTTGATGGATAAGAATGACGGAGTGGAAGCAGCGAATGTTTTATCTCGCGCACTGATTCTGAAGCCTGAATCCGCGGAGACTCGTGTGAAGCTGGCGCACGTGTATGAGAACATGACAAAAGAGCCCGTCAAAGCACTTCAGACATTGCGCGAACTTCGTGTCGCTATGGAAAAAGGACGAGCAAAGGGACGAGTCGGATTCGACTTGAACACGAAGATAATCAGCCTCGAAAAGTCATTGAAACCAACTCCGGTCGAACAGGCGCGAGATCGCGAACCTGCACAATCGAAGAAGGGCGGGTAAAATGTTGGGACATCGAATGATGACCTTAGGTGTTTGTATTCTTGGTTTGGTGCTGTTCACGACTTCGACAGTTTGGGCCAAGAAAGTTCAGTACCGAAAAACACAGGACGTTAATTTTGACGCAATGGATGTCGACGGGCAGGTCCGGAATCCAGATGGAGCCTACGTCGTCCAAAAACGAGTCATCGAGTTCCTGCCGCTATATAAAGTACGCAAGAATTTCGACGAAAACATAAAAGAGTCCGTTGAGTACGTAAAGTAGGGGAATGTATGCGAATAAATGCACGTGCAAAAACCGTAGGTAAAATGCTGTTGACGACATTTGTCGCGACCGGAATCTTCGCTTGTTTGACTTTTTTGGCTGCGGAGCGTGCCAACGCTCAAGCACCGAAAGCCGATGCGCCCGCTGGAGCTTCCGATAAAGTGGATGTTACTGATTTGGAGAAGAAGTATTGGGCGTCCAAGGACACCGACTTCTCGGTCGTACAGAATCGAGTTTATTCGAAAGCCAATCGATTCGCGCTCACGGCGCAATATGGATTTTTGATCAACGATCAATGGAGCGACGGTCCGACGTTCGCGGGATCACTTGGCTACTACTTCAGTGAGCGGCTTGGAGTCGAGGGACATTACCAAGTTACAAACTCAGTCGACAACAAGGCACTGTCCAATTTGAAGTCTCAAGCAGGCACCGCCAATCACGGAAAAATAATGGGCTATCAAGGTCTGTCTGTTAACTGGGTTCCTTTTTATGCGAAAATGAGTATTTTGAATTCTTCCATCATGTATTTCGATATGGCCATTTCGCCTGGCATCGGAGTGACAACTTACGATCAACAACGGGAAGACGGAAATATTTCGAAGTCGGCCCCGACAGTATCAGTTGATGTGACGCAGTCTTTTTTCTTTTCAAAGTACGCGGCGTTTCGCGTGGATTACAAAAACAGATGGTTTCAAGAAGAGGTCGTTCGCTTTCGAACACCGTCGTCTTCCGTAAACACCGAGACGGCACAGACTTCAATTCTGACTTTTGGTTTCACGCTTTATTACTAGGACCCCGAGGGAGCACGCAATGCGCTTACGAAATGCGAAATTCAGGAATGCGAATTTCAAAACCGCCTTGGCTGCGACGGCTCTGGTCGCCTTTGGCCTGGTATCGACAGCCGCATTTGCAGAAGTGCTAGATCCCAACAAGGATTACGCTGACGCGCGAGATCAGCGCTTGGCTCCTGGCACGACGGGGTTCAAACAACAAAAGCCCGCCGGCGGTTGGTTTGCTTCAAAGCTGGAACTTGTTAAGTCGACGGTCTCCAGTGTCTCTCGTCAGTTTTTCAAATCTGCTCCGTCCTCGGCGACGTTGACGGGTTCGACGGCAAAAGTTGGCAGCGCCCAAAAAATGCCGATGGTGCCAAACCGTGTGCCGGCGCAATCAGCTAGCGCTGCGGAACTCAAAGCACAAGGGCCTAGTTTTTCTGAAACATTGTCGTTCCCTGGCCTCAGTACTTCGGAATCGGGGGTCATGAAGTATGACTTGAGTGATTCCGTCGATGCGATTCCGCGCCTACGTCTGCCAAAGGAACCACGTTTCACAGGAGACAAGTTTTCACTTGATGCAAATGCAAAACGAACTCTTGAGACCAAATTTCTAGTGGCTCTGCAGTCGCCCGTCGAACTGCCACCATCGGAAATCAGTCGCCTCGCCAAGCGCCCAGAGCCTGTCAAAGGCATTGGCGCTCTTCGCAAAGTCTTGGTTGCAAAAGGTCGATTGGATGAGCAGTCCTTGAAAAAACTTGGCCTACATTTAAAGCCATTATCATTGTCTCCAGAGACAGAATTGAAGTTAGCGAAATTTACGCCTTTGACTGATGATGAGTTTCGCTTCTTAAGTGGTTTGCTTCTTTATCAAGATGGCCATCAGTGTGCAGCCGCAGTCGGACTCTTCCATTCAATTTCTAAGAAGCCCGATTGGCAGGCAGAAGCGAACTATTTCTTGGCGATGTGTTCGAAGAGCCTCGGACTGATGACGGACTTTAGCGAGCGGGTCCAAAAAGTTTTTGAATCCAACAATGGATTCTATTCTCACCGACTTTTGAAGGAAGTAGATTGGAAAACACCAAACGTCACTTCGCGAAGTTTTGGCGAGGCACTTCAAAAAGCGATGTCCATTCCTGAAGTGGTCAATGGTCAAACACCTGAGGTTTTGGCTACGGCAGCGGCCTTGATTGCTGAAAGCTCTGCGGCAGCTGAAAAGTTCAAGACAGCGCTTGAATGGGCGAAGAAAGTTCCCGACAGTCACCCTCGCTATCTGCAGTCAAAATTTGTTGAAGCGTTGGCAGAGTATCAAATCGGTTCAAAGAAACGGGCGCTTGAACTGCAAGAGGGATTGATTCGAAATCCGCGCGCTGAGGATTCAGCGCGAGAGTTTCAAGGGTTGATCGCGTTGAATCTCGCGCGAATGTACTTCCAGGAGCAAAAATACAAAGAAGCTCATCAAGCCTTTTTGACCGTCAACAAAGATCATCCCCTTTGGCTGCAGGGCCTCTCGGAACTGGGATGGGCGCAGTTGATGGCCGGAGACTACGAAGGCGCGATTGGGAATATGTATTCAATCCATTCGCCATTTTTCGCGGCGGCCTATAAGCCAGAATCTTTTGTGATTCGAACAATTGGCTATTTGAATCTGTGTCAATACGGCGATGCTTATCGAACGTTGACGGTATTGGAAAAAGAGTATCGAACGATGCTTTCAAGTATCGACAATTACGAAAAATCCATTGGGTCCTTCTCGGATGGCCGTTACGGTACGATTCGACGATTCTTAGTTGGCTTCAATCAACCAGGGCGAACCGAGGTGAAAGATGTCGACGGTTTGCCGAGCCAAGTGATTCGGGAAATCGCACGTCAAAAGGATTTCTTAAATCTTCAAAAATCCCTCAATCGACAGATCGACGAAAAGGCCGTTTATGCGAAGATCGGCTCTGATATCGATCGAAGCTTGAAAGAGGCACAAGGCAAAGTGACTCAATCGCGAAAGCGCGTCGAGCTGATCCGAAAAAACCTTGCATCGATTAGGCAGAAGCCTGCTCTCGAGCCAAACCGCGCTCCTTGGCAGTCGGAGCTTGAGTCGGAGCTGTCTCGTCTCAATGATCGGTTTTTCTCGGTCGATCTTTTCAACGAGGCGAAGAAGTCGGTCGTTCAGTACAACAAAGAAGTTGTTGAAGGTGCGGATCGTCGGGGCGTCGAGATAAAAAAGAAGCTTGAATCCACCGTCGCGAATCGGATCACGAAAATCAGAACAGACCTTTCTCGGTTTATGGATAATAACGAACTGCTTCGCTATGAGGTGTTTGCAGCCAGTGGCGAGAACATTCGTTTTCAAGTGGCTGGCGGAGAAAAGTCGAATCGAATTCCGGCAACAGTGATTCCGAAATCGAAATCTCTTCAGTGGGACTTTGATGGGGAGTACTGGGAAGACGAAATCGGTCACTATCGTTCGAGTTTAAAAAACAACTGCCCAATTACCGGAGATGGGGCGCGCCGAAGTCAGGCGAGTCTCGAAGGGAACTAAGATGAAAAACACTGCATTGTTGAAATTGGTTTGCGCCTTGACGTCGGCCACCTTTTTGCCCGCGATTCTTCCGTCAATTGCTGCGGCCCGAACAGATGTGCCTGCAAAGCTTGAGCAGTTGAAAGAAAATGTGTCGGCAAGCCAGGCGAACCTTGAACAGTACGAGCAGGGCCTTCGCACGGTGGTAGCGAACCTAAGTGAAACTGAAAAAGCCTTGAAGACGATTGAAAGACAAAAGGCCGCCATCCAGAAGCAAACGGGTCAGTCGGCAAAGGACAAAGCGTCTGTCGATGCCGCGAAAATGGAGGTCGAGGGCCAATTGCGTGTAGAACGGGACCGGTTAGCTGCCGAAGAGCGACAAATGGAAGAACTGAAAGCCGCCATGGCAAAACTCGAAGAAAATCGCACTAAGCGCATGGCAAACATTGCCGTTTATGAGGAGCGCGTTCGGGCCGTCGAGGGGGAGCAGGCCGGTTGGTCAGAGCGTTCTCAATCTGTAAACGAGCTCGATGCAGCGCTTCGCAATCAAGAAGAGCAGGCTCGTTCGGAGAAGAAACGGCTTACTGCGAAAAAGGCTGAGTACGAAGAAGAGATCGCTAAGTGGAAAAAGCAAGTGCGGATCTCTAGCCGCTCGGTTGCAAACTTCAGCAGGTTAAAACCTCAATAAGGTAAGTCGTCAGGGGCTAGGCAACTGGCCCTCAGCCGTGTATCGTCGTTGCGATGTCGGCGGCTTTCGGTTTCAACCTGTTCGGATTCCTTCTATTTCTATCGATTGGTTTTTTAGCGGCGATGGTCGTGCTGTCGGTGCTTCTTTTTCGAAGAATCAAAGACCTGAACCAATCCCGCGAGAACTTGAAACTCACGATTGAAGCCACGACGGATCTCGTGGTGCTTCTTGATCGACAGGGCTGCTATGTCGATGTTTTTTCGTCGGACGAAGGCCAGCTCTTTCAGTCTCGCGATTCGTTGATAGGTAAGCCTGTCTCTTCCGTTTTAGGTGAGGTTCTTGGCCGGCAAACGCTTGAAGTATTGAAGGCGGTTTTTGCCACTGGCGAGCCGGGCTTTTTAACCTATTCACTTCCCCTTGCCGACGGCACTCGTTGGTACGAAGCCAATATTTTCAAGCGCGATGAGGCTGTGGCCGTCGTCGCAATTCGAGATATCACAAAGCTGAAATCAGTAGAGACGGATGCTTCTCGGTTGCGAGACCGACTTCGGTTTACCTTGTCGTCTGCCGGAATCGGAGTGTGGGAGTGGGATCTCGAAACCGGGCGTGGCATCTGGGACGAGAGCATGTATCGCCTCTATGGTGCTCTTCCAGGTGACTTGAAACTGGACTTCGACGAGTGGCGTGAAATGATTCTTCCTGCTGATCGTGAACGCGCTATCACTGAAACCCTCAGCGGCCTTGAGCTGGAAGGTCGCATTGATACGAGGTTTCGGGTCTACACCCGAAGCGGGAATCTCGAGCACTTGCGCTCGGTCGGAGAACTGGTTCGCGACTCGTCTGGTAAGCCAATCCGGATTTTAGGCGTCACGTGGAGTATCACCAAGGAAGCATCTCTGGCCGAAGAATTCGAGCGGCAAAAGCAGTTCACAGCGAATATTTTGGATTCTTTAGGGGATCCGGTGTTTATGAAGGATCGCAGTCATCGATGGACCTATGGCAATCAAGCATTTACACGAATCTTGGGTCTACCGTTTATTCAATACTTGGGAAAAACGGACCACGATGTCTTTCCAAAAGAAGTGGCGGATAAATTCTGGGAATCCGATGAAGTCACTTATCAAACGATGAGCGATTATGAGCTCGAAGAAAAGGTCGTTCTTCCTGAGGGTGGTGAGAGAGTTCTTTTAACTAAAAAGACCCCGTTGATCCTACCGGACGGTTCGAAAACATTGGTTGGTGTTATTCGCGACATCACAGAGCGACGGCAAATGGAGCGCCAGTTGGAAGAGCAGCGCAGTCGTCAAGTGGCAGCTTCTCGACTGGCAAGTCTAGGGGAAATGGCAGGCGGGATGGCTCATGAAATCAATAACCCGCTGGCTATTATTTCAGGATACGCCTCGCGGGTTCGTGACTTAGTGGGTTCTTTGCCGACGTCGAAGTTAGACGACGACGAGTTAAAAGCACATGCTCGCGCAATCGAGATTGCCAATCGAATCGAGGCAACAACGCTGAGAATTGCGACCATCGTAAAAGGCTTGCGAGCCATTTCTCGAGATGGCAGTCGAGATGAAATGGAGCTAGTGAATGCCAAAACCATTATCGAAGAGACCTTGGAGCTTTGTGTTGAGCACTTTCGCAATGAGGGAATTACCTTAGAATGTGAAATTCACGAAGAGCTTCCGGTCAACTGTCGGAGGGTGCAGATTTCTCAGGTCCTTCTTAACCTTCTGACAAACTCCTTCTTTGCGGTTTCGAATCAGGAAAAAAAACTGATTCGTATTTTGGCAAAAAGAGTAGACGACATGGTTGAATTGGCCGTCGAGGATTCGGGCCCTGGAGTTCCTGAGGAAGTGCGAGAAAAGATTTTCCAGCCCTTCTTCACAACCAAGCCGGTCGGAAAGGGTACAGGCCTTGGTCTTTCAATCGCCTCCTCCTTGGTGCGCGACCACGGAGGAGAAATTCTTTTGGATGAAGGTGCACCTTACACGCGTTTTGTGATGCGCCTACCGTTTTACGACACTAAAGTTTCAGGAACCTAGCCAAGTTCCGTAGTTGCAGCCTCTTCGAGCTTC
>JAXMMN010000730.1:0-2423 GCA_034366485.1 Bdellovibrionales bacterium | reverse complement strand
CCAGACAAAATGGCGGACCTTAGCGATTCGCGATGATCGGGATCGTGCTCATGGACACGGTAGCCCCCGAAACCAATTCTTGAAACCAGAAATCCCGTCCGGCCAAGCTTTGCCGGTTGAAGGGAGAAGTGAGGTTGAGATGCACTTTTCAGTTTCTCAAAAAAACGTTTAGTACCAGCGACCGTTGCGGAGGAAAGCGAAGAGTTCGACATCACCTATTATTTTGACCACAAATCGCCCAAAAATCACTACAGCATTGAGCGGGGGAGATCGTACTAGACTCGTAAATCCACACGGCCTTTCACAAGCTCTTCGACCACCAATGGGTCCGCAAGCGTTGAGGTGTCTCCTAGATTGGTCATCAATTCATGATCTCGGCTTTGATCCAGCTTTAATTCCGATTTTAGATGAGACTCTGCCGCGACGGCTTCCGCAATTTTCCGTAAAATTCGACGCATAATTTTTCCGGACCTCGTTTTCGGCAGTCCAGGTGCCCATTGAATGGCGTCCGGGGTTGCGATCGGCGAGAGGTGGGTGCGCACCGACGCGATCAACTCTTTTTTCAACTGATCTGTTCCGGTGATGCCTGCGTTCAAAGTAACGTAGCAGTAAATTCCTTGCCCTTTGATGTCGTGAGGGAATCCGACGACGGCGGCTTCTGCGACGCTCTGATGGGCAACTAGAGCACTTTCAATTTCCGCGGTCCCCAGGCGGTGGCCAGCAACGTTTAGCACGTCATCCACTCGACCTGTGATCCAATGATCACCATCGCCGTCACGCCGACAGCCATCGCCGGTAAAATAAGTGCCAGGATAAGTTGAAAAATAAGTTTCTTCAAATCGCGGATGATCGCCGAAGACTGTTCGCATTTGCCCAGGCCAAGAGCCGAGGAGAACGAGATTTCCTTCGGTCGCGCCTAATTTTTCTACGCCTTTGTCGTCGACGAGGCGAGTGCGAATGCCTGGAAGTGGTCTTGTTGCCGACCCAGGCTTAAGAGGTGTAGCGCCAGCAATTGGCGAAATCAAAATTCCCCCTGTTTCGGTTTGCCACCAGGTGTCCACAATCGCACAGCGACTGTCGCCAACGACCTTGTAATACCACATCCATGCTTCAGGGTTAATGGGCTCACCAACGCTTCCGAGAAGCCTGAGGGACGCGCGCGAATATTTTTTAACAGGCTGATCGCCTTCTCGCATCAATGCGCGAATGGCAGTTGGGGCGGTGTAGAGAATCGTGACTTTGTGTTTATCAACGACAGACCAAAAGCGAGAGTAATCTGGAAAGTTAGGCACGCCTTCGAACATCACTGTGGTCGCGCCATTTGAGAGCGGTCCGTAGAGCAAGTAGCTGTGGCCAGTGATCCAGCCAACATCGGCCGTGCACCAAAAGATATCATCTTCTCGAAGGCCAAAAACCAATTCATGAGTGTAGGAGGCCCAAGCAAGATACCCGGCCGTTGTGTGCAAAACGCCTTTTGGTTTGTTGGTTGACCCAGAGGTGTAAAGCAAAAACATTGGATCCTCTGCATCCATCTCTTGCGGCGGGCAGACGGACGCAATTTCTTTTGCTAACTCATGGTACCAGACATCGCGTTTTGGATTCATTTCGATCGCTGCGCCGGTGCGCTTCACGACGAGAACCTTTTTTATTTCTTTTGCGCCGGTAAGGTTTCCTAGCAAATCAATCGCTCGATCGACATTCAGTTTTAGTGGGATGTGTTTCCCGCCTCGCACACCTTCATCTGCAGTCACGATGAATTGGCTGTGACCATCAAAGCAACGATCGGCAATTGAATCGGGACTGAAGCCGCCGAACACAACCGAATGAACGGCGCCGATTCTAGAACAAGCCAGCATTGCGAATGCGGCTTCTGGAATCATGGGCATATAAATTGTAACGACATCGCCTTTGGCAACGCCCATTTTTTTGAGTGCATTCGCAAAACGCCCGACTTCTTTTGCGAGTTCTCGATAGGTGAAGCTTATGGCTTTTTCAGAAACCGAGTCAGGTTCCCAGATCAATGCAACCTTGTCGGCCCGTGGACCCGCCAAATGTCGATCTATGCAGTTGAAGCTGACATTCAGCTTTCCGCCTTCATACCAGCGAATCGAAACGGGTTTTTCAAAGGATGTGCGACTGATGTTGTCCCATTTTTTGAACCACGACAGGCGATCGCCGATCAGGGACCAATAGGCATTTGGATCGCTTTCGGCGAGGCGATAGAGGTTTTCCATTTCGGAAATTCGGCTGGGATCGTGATGCTGTAAATTCATAACACTTAGCCAAGCGCATCTGGCCAAATTGCGACAAGGAATGCCGCATCAATCTCGAGCGTCACGCTACTTGGTCGTGCAGTGCGCGCTACTCGGTCGTGCAGTGCGCGCTATTCGATAGTAACGATTGTCCCGCCGACGGCGATTCCA
>JAXMMN010000729.1:0-2380 GCA_034366485.1 Bdellovibrionales bacterium | reverse complement strand
GCAATGATAGGTCGCGCGATCGAAGTACTCATTGGATAGCCTTGGTATTCGCCGTTCGCTTTCAGTGAAGCAAAACAGAAGTCGCGAGTGAATTCTTCTTTTGCGTCCACCGTGAAGTGAGTCGTCTTCATGATCTTCGCTTTTTCTTCCGCTTGATCGATGTCCGCTTGTGGTTGACCAACGTCGACGGTGACGGTGATCACTTCTGTGTAGCCGTATTCCTCTTTCATCATCGGAATACAGATCGAGGTGTCGAGTCCTCCGGAATAGACGAGGACGACTTTTCCACCTTTGGTGGCAGGGATTGTTGGTGTGCTCATGGTCGACTTCTCCAGGTTCTTAATGTTACCGGTGCGCAATCTGTTCGCACATATTTATGCAAGTATTGCTTGACTTATGCAGGAAATCAAGGATAATAATGCACATGGGTGCATAAATTTGCGTAAAATCTGTGCATCAGATTTGCTAACACGGTAGTGCGAAAACACGAATTCTGGCTAGTCAGCAGATGAACGAAAGTGGAGAAAAAATGTCAGTCGAGAACTCAGCTAACTCAAATCTAACCAACGAGAAAGTCGCCATTCTTGGCGCCCGTGGTTATTCGGGAGCTGAGCTTGCGAGATTGTCATTACGACATCCCAAGATGGAACTGGCGGGCCTTTTTGCGACACAGAATTTCGAAGCAAAAGACCTTTTGCCTGAGCTCGCCGGGAGTTCCGCGACCTCGTCCGCTACTGGGGCCAGTGCCGTTTCCGGGCAGTCGATGGTGGAATTTGGTGAAATCTTGAATTCTGCCAAAGCACCGTTCTCGACCGTTTTCTTGGCGACTCCTGCAGAAGTTTCTTTGGAGTGGGCGCCGAAGATTTTGAAAAAAGGCATTCGCGTGATCGACGTGTCGGGTGCTTTTCGCCTGAAAGGTCAAAGCGAGGCAGATTCGAAAGCCTTGTTTGCGAAATGGTATTCGATCAACCACACCGATCTCGGCCTTGTGCAGGAGGCTGACTATGGCCTCGTGCCGTTGGCGCACGGTGTTCCTAAGTCAGGCCTTGTAGCGAACCCAGGTTGCTACGCAACGGCGACATCATTAGCGCTTATCCCACTTTATAAAGCGGGCCTGGTTCGCCTCGATACGGTTTCTATTGATGCCAAGTCAGGAACGACGGGTGCTGGAAAAAAAGCAGAAGAGCGTTTACTCCACGCCGAAGTCGATGGCGGCTGTTTGCCATACCGAATTGGACGACACCAGCACGAGCCCGAAATTTCGGAAGCGGTGGCGCATTTTGGCCTGGGCAGTCGAAAGAAGTCTTCGGATGTTAGCTTTTCGTTTGTTCCGCATTTGCTGCCGGTTCGTCGTGGCATCATCGTTTCTGTCCATGCACGATTGAACCCAGGTGTGCAGGAAAAAGACGTGAGCGAAAGTTTTGAGTCCATGTACGGCGCCTACCCCTTGGTGCGTCTCGCTTCGCTGAATAAAGGCGAGACCTCGGATTTGGTACTTCGACGAGTGGTGGGTTCGGCGCGAACTGTCATCGCTTGGCATGTGCGCGGAGATCAGCTGATTGTCTTTTCGCTGATCGATAATTTGTTAAAGGGTGCAGCTTCACAAGCTGTCGAAAATTTTAACCGTTTCTTAGGCCTCAATGTTGAGACCGGACTTTCTGAAAGAGAGGGTGTGCTATGATGACACCTGGACCAGGCATCGCAAGAACTCCGTTACCTAAAGGCTTCTCTGCATCAGGCGTTAACTGCGGCGTGCGTCGCTATCGCCCGGATTTGGGTCTGATCATTTCTGATCGTCCAGCAGTGGGCGCAGGTGTCTTCACAGAAAACCGCTTTGCCGCGGCGCCGGTTCACTATTGCCGATCGATTCTTCCATCGACGTCGATTCGCGCGATCGTCACAAACTCTGGCCAAGCCAACGCAGCGACGGGCCCAGAGGGCGTTGAAAACAACAAGCAACTCGCATTTGAAATCGCGAAAGAGCTTGAGTGTTTCCCGCGCGAAGTGCTTGTCGCTTCGACAGGCGTCATCGGGCCACAGCTTGATATGGCGAAAATCATCCCGGCGATCCCGGAACTAGTCGAGCGCGCAACTGATACGGCAGAAAATTTCTCGCTCGCAATTTTGACGACAGATCTTGTGCCTAAAACTGTCACGACCGAGCTTCAACTTTCGGGCGGAGCGGTTCGAATCACAGGAATCTGCAAGGGATCTGGCATGATTCACCCGAACATGGCGACCATGCTTGGTTATCTTTTGACAGACGCAGAAGTTCCCGCAGCAAAGGCGCAAGCACTTCTAAAAGATGCGACCGATGTCAGCTTCAATATGATTTCTGTCGATGGCGACTCTTCGACGAATGACGCTGTGTTTTTTATGG
>JAXMMN010000728.1:0-7069 GCA_034366485.1 Bdellovibrionales bacterium | reverse complement strand
CGGTCGAAAAGCTTTCTTGGGAAGGCCGAGTGGCTCTCGTGAAAGGCGAACGCGTCTATTTGAATGCCGGTCGACTTTCTGGCCTTCAGGTAGGCGATATTTTAAGGATTTCCGAAGAGGGTGAAGACGTCCACGATCCCGAAACAGGAAACTATATCGGACGAGTCCCTGGCCGCCTAAAAGGCACTGTGGAAATCGTTTCGTATTTCGGGAGGGATGGGGCAATTGCCGTCCTCCACTCGGGATCTGGCTTCCGTGAAAATGATCTCGTGGAGCTGTACTAATACTGGTTTAAAAGCTATCTGTGGCGCATGTCGAACGCGCATTCTCGATCCGAATATCAGGCTGAATACCTAGGTCGCATCAGTTATGATCGCGGCCTCACTGCGCAAGAAGAAGCCCTGCTCGGCTTGGAATCCGAGAACACCTCCGTCATCGTCCTCGGTCTTGAGCATGATCCCGTGATTACCCTCGGTATTCGAGGAAAAATAGACGTCGACCTTTTAGTGTCCGAATCAAGCCTTCTCGAACGCGGATTTGTCGTTCGCAAGTCACACCGAGGCGGCCAAGCGACGCTTCACGTGCCCGGACAACTCGTCATCTATCCAATTTGTGATCTTCGAAAACTTGGTTTAGGAGCGCGAGACTATGTCTGTGTGATCGAGAAAGCGACAGGTAGCTGGTTAACGTCTCTAGGAGTTCAATGGCAGCGCTCCGAAGATGAACCTGGGATCTTTGTCGGATCCGAAAAGCTGGTCGCCTTCGGCTTTAGAATCGCGCACGGGAAGTCCTCTCACGGTCTAGCAATAAACGTTACGAATTCGCCCACAGATTTCAGCTTGATTCGAACATGCGGAGTCGGGGGGCAATTAGTGACTAATTTAAAGGCGCAAGGTGCGCCAACAGATCTGCCAAAGCTGTTCTCCAGTTGGCTGACGCATTTTTACCTAACTCTTGACGAGCCGGCTTGCCGGGGATTAGCTTGAGGCTTCTGACGATTTGGTCGCTTGGCGCAGTTGGTAGCGCGTTTCCTTGACATGGAAGAGGTCGCAGGTTCGAGTCCTGCAGCGACCACCAAATTCCTCCAATAAAATATCACAATCATTTGAAACGCTTTCTTCGCTTAACGTCGGCCTGGCGGCGGCGGGCTTTGCGTTGAGTGTTGCGTCTTTTGCCAGCAAATGAAACACACCCTTTTTCGCGAAACGCGGATCTGGCCGAGGGGGCAATTTGAACACGGGAAAACCAAAGTATTGTGCAACGCTGCTGCTAATTTCTGCTTGGACGTTCTTGTCCTCAATATTTGTCTCGAATTCCTCATTCGCACAATCAAACATCGATTCGCTAACCCATCTGACTTTCGAAGAGTTGGCCACTCACGTCGATAGAAGCGGAATCACACTGATTGATGATTTGATCAAAGATCTTCCTCAGCAAATGCGTGCAAATTCCATGTTGGCCTATGATAGCCGCGCCTTGAATGTTCATCTCATTTCTCCAGAAACTCCGCGTATCGTTTTATTCAATAAGGATGCGACCCTGATCTTGGCTCTAACAAAGAATCCCGGAACCGACGCGATTCAAGAGGGGCGCGATCGACTTGAAATCATCAGCTACAATGAATCGACCGGGAAATTTGAGTTCCGCGATGTCGCGTTTGATGGGAAACCGAAACCTTTTTCAAGATCCACGGAAGTCAATCCGCCAGTGTGCCTAGCCTGCCACGGGCAGAATCCAAGACCGATTTTTGAAGACTACAATGCGTGGCCCGGTTTTTATGGCTCATTTTCACAGCGTGGGTACGCAGTTAAAGATACGCCCGAATACACGTCCTTTACAGAGTTCTTAAAAACCTATTCAAATCTTCCCCGATACAGAGACTTGGATCTCTCGCGAGTGTCGCGGGATGCGAATGGGTTGCGCTATCCATCGAGTGGATTTGGCGGGCTTTACGATACCGCGTCCTTCACCCCGCTTTTGGCTTTTGGAACATCCGTTGAGTTTTTGATGTGGAAGCGATTGGGAAAGAAAATCGACCTCGCGCCGAATAGTTCAAAATACATAAATCTCATCACGGCGATTGGCACCGGTGATCAATGCGGTGGTCACCGAGAAACAGTGAAGTTGCTTTTCAAGGAATGGATGGCTGAAACCAAGCACGATGTTCGCGCTCGTCAAATTGCTTCTTTAATTGAAAAGCAGGTTCGATTGGAAACTGCTAACAAGCTAGGCCGCTTTTCTGTTTTCAATACTGCTGACACGAATCTTGATTCTCGCGGTTTCATGACTCTTCCATTCGAAACCTTTTTCCCTGCAACACCAAGATCGAAAGCAGCGGTGGATCGAACATACTTCGAAAACCAATTCGTGATATTCGAAGCGCTTGCGAAAGAACTGGGGATCGATTCAGAAGATGTATCAACCGCACCAAACACTTACACGTCTGGTGTGTTCCATATAAGAAAGTTGACACTCTTGCCTGACGAGCAGCTTTTTGAGGGGCTATTGGACGGACTGGGCAAAAGTGGTCCAAAGAACCTTGCAAAGCCGCTGGCCACCTCGATGGCGCTTAGCTGTGCGAACCGGCTTAACGCGGCAAAGGCAGAGCTTTTGACTCTCGAAGTGCCTGATCCAAATCTCGGCGGTTTATTTTTTAAGAAGTAACTTCTCGGCGCTCTTTGAGCGCTAAATCTTCCTCATGAATTCGAAATGCCAGAATTCCAATATTGGCGATTCCCCATATCGCAGCGATTTGCCAAAAGCCAAAGATCATTGGCACTACGACAATCTCGCAGATGACGAGGACGTAGTTCGGATGTTTCATAAAGCGATATGGACCTGTTTTTCTAAGCGGCGCACCGGGAAGTGAAATAATCTTCGTCGTAAAGAAGCGTCCGAGGGTCAAAAGAATCCAGGCACGAAAGGCCGTGAGGACCGCAAAAAACGAAAGATAGATTGCTGAAATTTCAACTGCCGGATTCATAAAGATGAAAATGAGAATCGCCAGTATCCAGCTCGTATGAAGAGCCACAATCAGTGAGTAATGTTTAGGTGAAAATTCTTTTCCACCAAGTGCTAAAAGTCGCTTGGTATTGCGATTTGCCCATACAAGTTCAACCAAGCGCTGCGTGATGATAAACGCCATCAGCGCGATCGCCGCATAACTGACTTCCATTGTTATGTTCCTTCCAAAATCGTCATAGCGGTCGTGAAACCCGGGCCGAATGTCGAAAGTAGCGATGGCCCCTGAAGCCCCTGGTCCATTGCCTTTTCAAGAACAAACAAGACGGTGGGTGCTGACATATTCCCGAAGTTTTTCAGAATTTCTCGTGACTCAATCATTTGCCCTGCAGGCCTTTGAAAAACAGATTCAAGTTCATCAATGACTTTTGCTCCGCCAGGGTGGCAGAGGAAGTTTTTAAACTCCGAAAGGGGTCGTCGTTCGCGCTCCAGAAACGAATGCATCACCGGTCGAAAATCATTTTTTACGAGATCTGGAATTTTTCTAGAAAAGATAACCTTCAGCCCCTCGTCGGCGACATCCCAACCCATAATGTCTAATGAGTTTGGCCAACGATGCTCTGTTTGAGCTGATACTGTGACTTGCTTGGAACCAGAAACGGAACCAGAAACGAGATCCGAAGATTGGATCACGGCTGCCGCTGCGCCGTCGGCGAAAAGCGCCGTGGCGATTACGTTTTGTTTTGATAGTTCATCGCGCATGAAATTGAGAGTGCAGAGTTCAACCACAAGAACCAAAACCGTTCGAGACGGGTGTTCAGCCAAAGAGGCCGCGCGATTGAGTCCCATCAGTCCCCCGGCGCAACCGAGGCCGAAAATGGGAGTGCGGCGAACATCACTCCTAAACGGAATTCGGTCCATTAATTGCGCTTCAAGACTTGGTGTGGCGATCCCGGTCGTCGAAAGCAACAGGAGATCAGTGACATCCTGAGGGTCTATCGACGCTTTTTTCATCGCCTTCAACGCACAAGTTTCAAGTAGATCAAGCGAGGTCTTGATGTAAACAGCATTGCGATCAGTCCAGGTGTGCTTTTCAAAAAACCAACTTAAGGGAACGGCGGAGTATCGAGAATCGATAGCCGTGTTGATGAATGCACTTTTAAAAGGGGAAAGATCTTGCCCACGCTCTGCGAAAAGGGCCTTTGCGGCCTCGTAGACATCGCCTTGCAGGTGTTTATGGCTGGGCACCGCTGAAGATACAGAACGAATAACTGGACGTTTCATCGATCGAGTTATGTCCACGGGCACGCGATTCTCCTAGCTCCAGTGAATTACCTCAAAGCTTCTTCTTTGACGTATTTTTCCCATCGATCATCCATGGATCGAAGAATCTCGTAGTACCGCGATCTTTCCGGGCCCGTCACCTGTTTCGGTTCAATTGTCTGAATGACCTCATGAGGATAAGGTAGCGACTTCAGTGTTAAGTCTATTCGGCCCAAGCTCTCGTTGACCCGTCGTTTGAAGCGTTCCACAAAAACGGCGTACGGCTGCTTGGAACGATCTTCAATTGCGCCTTTTAAGCTTTCGCTCGCGCGCCCGTTGTAGACCGCTTCAAAGGCTTTTAATGACCCGCCATAGCGATTGCCGGGAATCATGAGCATATCAAGACCCGAGGTAAATGCGTTCAAATAAACCGCGTAGAGCGCGTCGCCGGAAAGCGTTCCGTATCCACCCATCCACATCGCATCGGAAAGTCGGATACCCTGGAAACCAATTTCATCCCGAAGCATCGTCTCTAGAAGATGCGACGATTCGGTCGTTAAATTCACAGAATCATAAATCGGAAACTTTCCATGGGAGGCCATGATCGAAAATCTCGTTTCCAACCCGTTGCGATTTACAAATTTCACGGTTTCTCGAAACGGAAAGAGATGGCGCTCGGCCTCTGCCTTGGTTTTTGCGACAGACACACTTTCCACGTCATGGGTATCGCCTGAATTCTGCCCAAGGCCCGGGTAGTGCTTTGTCACCGCGATGACTGGTCCAGCCTCGGCCATAGCGAGGGTGAAGTCCGATACACATTTGGCAACTTCATGTGGATCTGTTGAAACGCCACGAAGCTTAAACAAACGACTGGCGAGATCGCCAACCAAGGTTAGCGGATAGTTGATTCCCGCAATGGCGAGTTCTTTACCCATAATTCGCCCATGGAGGCGGCATAGTTCAGTACCATATCGTTGCATCGATCGGCCCAGCCATGCGCCATGAGCAAGATCGCTAAAGCCCTGACGGAATCTTTGAATTCCAGAAATTTCTCCGCCAGATGGAGAGAGACGAAGTCCGCCGCCTTCATAGTCGATAGAAAATAGCGCTGGCAGATGTCCGTTGTTTTTTAGAATGCGTGAGTAGCGCCCAACTGTTTCTGCCAGTTCTTTTGCGCCAACTTTGCTTGAATTCCAAAATACTAAACCGCCCGGAGGATCTCGACGGAACGCTTCTCCAATCTGCTTTGAAAACCCAGCACTCGACTGTTCGACAAGAAATAGGCGCGATAGGCGACTATTGGCCACTTGGGGTTGGATTTCTGCTAGAGGCGACAGTGGCTGAAGAGCTGACGAAGCTCCCAAATATTCTTCCGAAAGCGGCGCTTCTGGAGGACTAGGAGTCAGTTCAATAGTTTCCAAGGGCTTCGAACAGGCCAACGCCAAAGACGAAACTAAAAAGGTAACAAACAATAGGGCCGGGACTTGTCGTTTACGGAGGGCGTTCATGCGCCTGATTCTACCTAAATTTTAGTAGAATTTCGCTTTCGCTCGTGGGGCAATTATAAAGAGGAAAGGGACGTCAAAAAAATCGACAATTCAACCGGCAGTTTTAAGACTGCTAGGCCACGCCAAACCGACGACGATGGCTGTCGCAAACTGAAAGAAAATTATTGCTGGTGTCGTCGGAATTTCATGAATGGCGAGCGACGTTAAAAAGCCCGCAAATGTTCCCGTGGCGGAAACCACGCAAAGCTTTGTTCGAAAATCCAGTAAACGACTATTCCGCTTTCCAACGGCCATCAGCACGGACGGTGGAATAAACAACGAACCTAAGACGAAGAGTACGCCCAAAGAGTGCATGGAAAGCGCCATCGCAAAGAGAGCCGTCAACGTGAAGCGAAACTCCCGGTTGGTGGTGCCTTGAAGTAGAACCGTTCTTTCAAAGGCAACTTTTGAAAGGGAAAACCAATTTAGCCAGATCCATCCAAGCACCCCCAGTGATAGCGCCAGGGTCAGGCGCGATTCAAGGTCAGAAGCTGTGGACAAATCGCCAGTGAACGCACTCGCTAAATGAGATTCAAGGTGCGGTGAAAGCGACATGATTGCCGCCGTTGCAGCCATGAGCAAAGCATATAGCGAAACGGCAAATCCTGTTCGATTTGGGTCTGCTTGCCGAATGAGTCTTGTCTCAATTTTCACAGAGAGCCCGCCCAAGAAGGCCGCCACTGAAACTGAAATTAGTAAAACAATCACATATTGTATCACGTCGTCGGTCGCATTGCCGCTGTCATGAACGATACCCAACAGTGAGATCAATAGAAGACCAAAATAAGTTCCTAACGATGTTGCCTGACCAACAATCAGCGCGCGCATCGTCCAATTTCTCGCAAGAGTTTGTGCTCCAACGAGGGATAATGCCGGTGCAATCACCAAACTACTCACGATCGCCCACTTATAAAGTAAAACGGCTTCAATCATTTTTCCACCGCTTCAAGCGTCACCAAAACACTTGGCTTCCAGACTTCAGGATCGTGGGTGACCAGGATGACTGATCTCGATGAGTTTTCAGAAAGCCACTGAACAACTTGCTGGCGCAGTTCTTCACGGTTTTGCGAATCGAGGTGATTGCCGGGTTCGTCCAGTAAAAGCAGTTCAAAATCTTTGTCGCTGTTAGTTGGTTGGCTCTCAGTGAAGAGCCCTGAGAGCAAAACGCGCTGCTTTTCTCCGCCCGATGCCGAATCCCAAGGGCGGAGTAGATCAAGACCTTCAATCAATTTTGGCACCGGAGCTTCTTTAGCGCGATACCAACTAAGGACATCGCCAAGACTTAAAGGCAGAGCAAA
>JAXMMN010000727.1:0-2954 GCA_034366485.1 Bdellovibrionales bacterium | reverse complement strand
GTGCGCCGAAAGATTTTTCGATCACGACGTTACGACCTTTGGGTCCAAGTGTGACCTTTACTGCGTTAGCAAGAACGTTAACGCCACGAAGAATCGACGCTCGTGCGTCCTCATTAAAACGAAGCTCTTTAGCCATTGTATTTCCCCTTTAAATTAATTCGTTAAATCAAAATTGAAATTGCGGACACCGATTGGCTCACAGGCCAACGGCGATCCGCAACGATTCCTATCAGTTGAAAACACCCAAGATGTCTTCTTCGCGCATCATCAAATATTCCGAGCCATCGAGCTTGAGCTCTGTGCCCGAGTATTTGCTGAACAAGATTTTGTCGCCAATTTTCACTTCTAATGGAAGTGTCTTTCCATCTTCAGTCACACGACCTTTTCCAGTCGCTACAACTTCACCGCGTTGTGGTTTTTCTTTTGCGGTATCGGGAATGATGATTCCTCCCGATGTTTTTTCTTCCTCCGCCATTCGACGAACAAGAATGCGATCATGCAAAGGACGAACGTTCAGATCAACACGCGCCATAATGAAACCTCCTAAAGAATTTCCCATTTTCACCGGACCTGAGCAAAACAGGTGTGCCTAAAAAAAGGCCACCAAATAGCCAGGAACTACGATGTACCGGGAGCAAGTGCGTTTGCTTTACGAGTGGCAATATGGACGGCCCACCAAGAGTGTCAAGGTGGACAGGTGAGATTTCGCATAACGCGTAGCGCCTAGCGGGTCGAGCCCGGGCAAAGGCGGGAATCTCCGGCCGATGAGGCATTCGCCAAATAGCCGTGAGCCGATGTTTTTTGGTAGGCAATTAAGAGTTCCGCTACCTCGTCCGGGTTCATTCGGCGAGCCACATCACGCAAAACGTCTGCGGTTTTGAACTGTGAAAGGTAGATCTGCAGATAATCGTTAATCGTAAGATCTTGTGCGATTTCGAGGTTCATCCGAGCCTGCTCGACTCGGTTGTCTTGCCGTGGTCGAACCGCCGCGCGCGGCGACGATCGCGGCATGGGCGAAGTTGCGGCCGCTTGCGGGCCTGCACGAACAACAGCTTGGCGTTCACCTGGAGTCCGATCCGCACTTGATGCCGCGAAGATCTGCCCCTCCAGCGTCAATCGCTCGAGAATGAGTCGTGCTTCGTCAGTTCGGAGAGATTTCCAAGCCTGAAAAGTGAGCACGGCAGGCAACGCTGACACTGGCGTCGTGACCATCGCCGGCACGACAACTGGAGACTGGTAGTTATTTGGAGTCGCAATCGATGCCGTACCTGGCGCAGCAAACGCTCGCGTCACGCCACACGATAGCCCTATGACGAATCCAACGAACCCGAGGGAAATGCCAAGCCGGAAGGCCGCGCAGATAAGGGGCTTCACCCTCACGAAGGCATTCTGGTTTCCATTTGGTTTCAAATTTGACTGGGCCACGTTTCCTCCGGCTACCGATGATCTGTAGATCACGGTTCGTGCCTGAAGCTGAAGGGCCTAAGCGTTCAGCGCTTTTATCGTATTTTCAGGCACTTACCGTTCCTCCAAAAGTCCGCCAGTCCTTGAGATTCGCCGCAAATGGGCGCTTCTCGCTGGCATTTTTTCAACGCCCGGCGATTCACGCTCACCAAATACAGCCAAAGAGTTCATGTGCAGACGCTAATTCATACTATGAGCGCCGGCGACCTTGCTGGGGGACCGAGCGCGGCTGTACCCTCCGCGCGTCACACCAAACTCGTCTTTTTAAGGGAGCTCTTCCTATGACTCAATCCAAGTTCAATCGAAATCGATGGCCTGTTTTCGTTTCTGCTATGGCACTTGCTGCGGCGTTCGCCGCATCTGCAAACGCGAAAACGGCTGCGCAAACAAGCGCCTCGTCCGCTTCGGCCACCGAGCAGCGCTGGTCGGAATTCCACACAGATCCAGTGAAGTTTATGAACACGCTTCCGCACAAAAAAGTTTCGGGACCCCGAAAAGGTCTTACTCAGTTTTCGACAGCGGATATTAAAAGCGGCGCTTTCATTACCAAAAAAAATGACGCACGAACTGGCGGAACAGGATTTGAACTTGCTCCAGACTTCCGCGACGAAAACGGCGTCAGCCTCGGCGACATCATCGACGGCCGCGCTGGCGCTCGTGAAAACATCATGGATTTCCTCGATCAGTCTCAGTTCACAACACGTAAACCCGTTTTGAATTTGTCGGAAATGGAGAGCGAAGGCCTCCGCGAAGGCAAGCTCGACGAAACTCCCTGGTCTGACACTTACTGGCCAATTTATATGGGTGTTCTTGGTGCTCGGTATGCCAATCAACAGTTTTCTTCTGCTTCGAACTGGAAAGGCTATTACGACTATGTCAGCCAGAGTTCAGAAAAACTGAGCAAACTTGCTAAGAATGCAAATCCGCTCATTTTGGATTCGCTTTCGCCTTCTGAAAAATATGACCTCCTCATCGGCGATCTTACCGACGGCGCGACGACGTACGAAGCTGGCTACCTAACACCCCACATGTGGGAAGAGGGCCGCCAGTACTGGGACGAACGCGGCGAAGTCGAGCCGTGGATGGGAATTTGCCACGGCTGGGCGCGAGCAGCATATATGCTCCCACGACCGTCTAAAGCCGTTGATGTCTCTTCGGCGGATGGCCAAAGCACTTTGAAGTTCTACCCATCTGACATCAAAGGACTTAGCAGCTATTTGTGGGCGAAAGTTCGCGTTCCAACCCGCTTCATCGGCGGTCGCTGCAACGACAAAGATGCGGAAAAAGATCCAGAAACTGGTCGTGTGTTGAACGAAAAATGTTTCGACACGAATCCCGCGAACTGGCATCAAATCGTGGTCAACCAAATCGGAGTCGCAAAGAAAAGTTTCGTCATGGATGCGACTTTCGATTACGAAGTTTGGAACCAGCCTGTCTACTCGTACTCTTACAAGTACTTCAATCCGCAAACTGGCAAAAGCGCGCGTAGC
>JAXMMN010000726.1:0-4803 GCA_034366485.1 Bdellovibrionales bacterium | reverse complement strand
TGGGCGCCCTTCGTTGGGCTGCCCCACAGCCACCACTGCCATTCAAAGGAATTTACCAAGCCACTCAATCGGGTCCTGAGCCGTTGCAAGAAAGCTTTGTCACCGGAAGAGTTTTCGGCTCAGAAGATTGTCTTTACTTGAACGTTTGGGTTCCTAAAACAAAGCGGCCTGGGCCATTGCCAGTGATGTATTGGATTCACGGCGGAGCTCAGGTCATCGGAAGTTCGAACCAAAAAGTGGGCATGCTAAGTCTTTACGATGGCGCGGCATTGGCTAAAAAAGGCGAAGTCATCGTTGTCTCCGTGAACTATCGCTTAGGGCCTATGGGCTTTTTTGCGCACCCTGATTTGGTCAAAATGGATCCAAATGGATCAACAGGTAATTACGGGATCATGGATCTCATTGCGGGTCTTCAATGGGTTCAAAAGAACATCGAAAATTTTGGTGGTGATAAATCGCGAGTGACGATTTTCGGTGAGTCAGCTGGCGGAGCGAATGTCTTGGCTCTCCTTGCCTCGCCGCCAGCGAAGGGACTTTTTTCTCGAGCCATTGTGCAGAGCGGACTGTTTTATGACATTCTTAAAGAGAAGGCGTTCGCCCAAGGCCGAAAAATCAGCCGTCATTACTCCGAAAATGGTTCCGAGCTTTCGATTGGTCAATTAAAGAAAATCGATGGGAAGCGTATCACAAAGGACTTTCCACTACTCACGCCGTACGGTGAGCCCCGCCAGGAATTCGGTCCTATGTGGGGTGATTACGTCTTGCCACTTCCAGTGCTTAAAGCGATTCAAGACAATAAACACAATAGCGTGCCGCTAATCATCGGGACCAATGGCGATGAAATGAAAGTTCTTGGACCAATCTTTTTAAAGGGCGTTCCTGAAAACCTTTCGGACAAAGATTATCTAGATTTTGTTTCGGAGCTCTTAGGAAAAGAATTGGCTGAAGTTGCAACGAGGGCCTACACAAAAGAAAAGTATGGTAGTAATCGGGCTGCGATCGCTGCGTTGTTTGAAGACGAAAAGTTTCACTCGGCAGCGGCCCAAGTCGCGAAAGCGATGGCGAACAGTGACACTGCGGTCCCGACCTATCGGTACTTGTTCAATGAAAAAGTAAATTACGTCGGAGCTGGGCACGCAGTCGAACTTGCTTACACTTTTCAAAGTAAGCCGCTGATGTTTTTACTGAATCATCGAATTCTCAACCCATTGCGGACGCCATTCATCGCATCCAAGCATTTAGCGCTTTCAAATTTGATGATCCGCTATTGGACCAACTTTGCCCATAGCGGAAATCCCAATTCTCCGGATGATCCGAATGCTCGTGGCGGGTGGCTTAGAGCCTCTTCGGGAAACATCATGGAGTTTAAGTCCGCTGGGAGTCAGATGATTCCTGCCTCGTCTTTCAGAAGTCGCGAAACGGCTTTTTGGAATCGCCTCAGCCGCCAGCGGGCGGCCGTTCCGGCAGTATCGCTGGGTTCCGCAGCCCAGTGCGAAGCGATGTGGATACCAACAGGTTTGTAGCCTAATGACCGTGGGGCTACAGCATTAGATACCGAACTCAAATAGTTTTAGGTTTTTTTTGGCAGCGACTTGCCTTGATTTGCGATCAGCACTTTGGCTTCTTTCCAATCCATCAGTGAGTCTCGATCCACTCGAAGGGAACGAATCTCTTCAGCCCACTTGCTGGCTTCTTTCATAGTTTTGGCGTGCGCTCCTGAAGAAAAGTATTCCAACATTTCCTTCTCATTGTTCCAGAGGGTCATCGTATAGGAGGGATTTCCAAACCCAATAGTCTTGAAGGCGACGCATTTCGAATTTCTCTGTAATTGCATCACACACTTAACCGAATAAGGCCACACTCGAAATAGATCGAAGAAACTTCTGACTCTGAGACTGGTTATGGAAAGAATCATCGCTTTAGAGTGATATGATCTTTGTATAACTACAAGATTTGGATTTTAAAAACCCGTATAGGATAACCGTCTAAAGTGGCGTCCCCAACCGCGGGGTCCTAGCGACTTGCCGCGAAAAAGCTCAGTTACAAATGCGGTTCATCTGACGTAGAATGATGATATGTCGATCAGTTCAGAAAAAGACTTAGAGTCCCTCCGTAAAATCGGAAAAATAGTCGCGCGTTGTCTTCAGTATATGCAGTCGAAACTGGAGCCGGGAATTACCACGGCGGAGTTAGATTTGCTGGGTGGCCAGTTTCTTGAATCGCACGGAGCAAGGTCCGCTCCAAAGCTGACCTATGGTTTTCCGGGCTTCACCTGTATCAGCGTGAACGAAGAGGCCGCTCACGGCATTCCGGGGTCGAAGGTCATTGAGGCTGGGGACCTGGTAAACATTGATGTGTCAGCAGAGCTCGATGGGTATTTTGCAGATACAGGTGGATCTGCCATCGTGCCACCTAAATCCAAACTTCATTTAAGTCTGTGTTCTGTCGCAAAGTCCGCTTTGCAAAATGCGATGAATGAGGCTCGTGCCGGTGCGAAAATAAATCGAATCGGTCATGCCATCGAAACTGAAGCGAAAAAGAACGGCTTTACCGTCATAGAAAATCTCGGGAGCCACGGAGTCGGTCGAGCGCTACACGAAGAGCCGGAATTTATTCCGGGCTATTTCGAAAAACGGGACCGCCGGGTGCTTCGCGAGAATCAAGTGATCACCATCGAACCATTTATTTCGTCAGGCGCCCGACAAGTGACAGACAAAGGCGACGGCTGGACGCTAGTGACCGAACCCGGAATTTTCACCGTCCAGTATGAGCACACGATGGTCATTACCAATGGAAAGCCGATCATTTTAACATTACCGGGCTAATCTGTTTCCGCCAGAATTTCGAGTAGATCTAAAAATAAGTTGATGATGTCGAGGTAAATGTTCACGGAGATGTTGATGGCCGTTGACCAGCTTTCGTCTCCGGCCTTTTTCTCTAGCTGGTTGAAGTCATAAAGAAGATAAAAAGTGAAAATCAGCGCCCCAACGTAGGACCTAACTAATGACACGAGATGAGACCGAATAAAAATCGCATTCACGAGACCCATCACGATTAATAAGAGCAAAGCGATAAATAGAAATCCGCCCAAGAAATCGAAATTGATATTTGTGGTAAACACCAGACACGCAGTTCCGATCACCGCCAGTGCCGTTCCCAAGACGGCGAGGGTGACGGTTTTTTGCCAATCGTTGTGATAGGTCGTTTTATCAAATGAGCTATTGAACTCTGCAAGCTGTTCAGGAGTGGCCGTGCCGCCTTTTTTTAGTGGTGTGCCTTTGTCTTTCAAAAACTTGCGCATTTTGAAGCGGGCCCCAAAGTGCTCAATGGTTGGACCGATGCTCCACCCCATGACCAACGAAAAAGCTGCAACAAGAATGAGATTGAGCGGAAACCGGTCGGAGAAGGCCATGATCGCAAAGAGGAGAACAAAGGATGAGATGACCGTCGCCCACATCTCGACGGAAGTTTCAAAGATACGATTTTTGTACGCAGTAATGGCAGTCAGGATCAGCATCGCGCCGACAATCATGAAGGTGCGAGCAAAAAGAATATCAATCACCTAATACCTCTCAACAATTCTTCGCATTTGATGGTGATTCACAAACCGTCGTCGGCCAAATGAAAAACGAATCCGCGGGGCCCCAGCGATCAGCTGGGGTTCAGTAGCGAAATCCGGTTCAGATTGTGAGCGAAGCGAACAAGATGGCGTCCCCAACCGGATTTGAACCGGTGTATCTACCGTGAAAGGGTAGTGTCCTAGGCCGCTAGACGATGGGGACCTCGAGACATTTCGTGATTGCGACAGACGCCGAAATCACGGTCGAAAAAAGTTGGTGGCTCGCGATGGACTTGAACCATCGACCCCATCCTTAAAAGGGATGTGCTCTACCGACTGAGCTAGCGAACCGCCGGATAAATTCGAAGGGCCAATATTTGGGATTTGGGCCTTGTCTGTCAACGACAGAATCAAAGAAATCGCATGGTTTTTTCAATCTTAGCGATTCAGATCAAAATAACGGCAATTCGTGCCGCTATTTCGTAGGCATTATGAAAATAGCGGCTTGATCCAAAGAGTTTGTTCGCGGCCGGGGCCAACGGAAACCACATCGATCGGTGTTGCTACTTCTGTTGCGATGAACTGAATAAAATCACGGGCTGATTGAGGAAGATCCTGAATCGCTCTTACGCTGGTGATATCTTCCGTCCAGCCATTCAATGAACGGTAGACTGGCTCCACGCGCGCGAGATCGTTTGAGTTCACTGGAAGCTCTTTTATTTCGACGCCATCTAGGCGGTACGCCGTGCAGACCTCGATCTTTTCGTGACCCGACAAAACATCAAGCTTCATCAGTGCAAGCGACGTAAGACCATTCACGCGAATCGCATATTTCAGTGCGACCAGATCAAGCCAGCCACAGCGACGCGGACGGCCCGTGGTTGCGCCGTACTCTCCGCCCTCTTGACGAAGACGTTCGCTCAAAGCTTCGTTCATTTCCGTCGGAAAGGGGCCAGAGCCAACGCGAGTCGTGTAGGCCTTCGTGATGCCCACGATCTTTTGCATCACGCTGGGGCCAATGCCCGTGCCTATACAAGCCGAGCCAGAGATCGTCGACGAACTTGTGACAAACGGATACGTGCCGTGAAGCAAATCAAGCATCGTGCCTTGCGCGCCTTCAAAGAGAACTTTTTTTCCAGCCTTCAGTGCGCGATGAACGACAAGCGAGGTGTCTTTTGAACGGAAAGGTTCAAGTTCAGCCGCAAGTTCAACGAGGCGATTGTAGAGCGGGCCCACGTCGACAG
>JAXMMN010000725.1:0-4935 GCA_034366485.1 Bdellovibrionales bacterium | reverse complement strand
GTGCGACCCATCCAGCGATCGACGTCTTTTCTAGTTCAAGAATTTTGTTCTGATAGGTTTTTCCCGAGCGGCGATTTGTCGAACGGTGAAAGCGCAAAACCGGAATGTACTTCGCCTGCGTGTTCGCGACAGAATCGATCTTGATATTTTCAGTTAGAAAAATACTTGCGGCATCGGCACCAGTGGCATCAAGGGCGCGATCGATAATAATATCTAAAATTCGACTTATGTCTTTTTCGCGCGTAAGCGAAATCCCCGTGTCTACGAGAGATCGATAGCGCCCTAAGCGCTCGGTCTCGGGCGTACTGACGATTTTAGGTTTCGCGTGCGGCTTTCGGCTCATCAGCGAACCTATCGACCTGTCAGGGGAATTTGATGAGTCTAGTGTTCAAATAGGTCGAACTACATATCACTTTGAGAACTGAAGGCGACTTAGGTCCAGTTGGTTCAGGGGAGTTAACGTCCAGCCGGTGAAGGTCGGCTTCGAAAGCAAAGAAAAGTGAATCTGTCCAAGGGGGATAATGAAGGCTTCATCAATCAAAATTTTCACAAGATTCGTACAGTGAACTTTTCGCTCTTTTTCGTCGCGGCTTGAGGCAAGCTTCTCGAGGTAGGATTGATATTTTTGATTGTTCAATTTGATGTAGTTCTCGCTGTCGCCAATCGCGAAGATTTCAGTCGCGGCTAGGCACGAGGCACGATCAAGCCCGACACCTTTTCTGAAAACCGGTGGCGGATTTGCTTTTAGTCCCGCAACAAAGACAGCTTGTTCAACTGGCTGAAGCTGGACATTGAAACCGAGATTTTTCTTCCATTGTGCTTGCACCCATTCCATTCCTTTTTGAATGTCGTCACCGCCGAGCTTTGAAAACTGAAGAGTCAGAGTCGATTGGCGCACACTCTCGGGCACTTGCTCGAAATATTTTTTTGCTTTTTCAAGATTGAATTCATGGCAAGGGGTTTGGTTCATCCATTCTGGTGAAATACCTGGGCAACCCGGAATACCTAGGGCGGAGTACAAAATTTTGAGCTCTTGATAGTTCAATGAAAGCGCCAAAGCTTTTCGCAGATCTGCTTGGTCTTTTAGAGTCGGCCCAAACCCCATGTAGTCAAAGCGCACGACAGGAACTTGGAAAAGTTCTTTCGAATCTTTCCAGTCCTTTAGGTAGTGAGTGGGTAAGCGACGCAAAAAAGTAAGAGTTCCCTCGCGGTAAAGATTCAGGGCGGTTTCATCGTCTTCGATAATGAGGATTTCTGCAGCCGGCCGAGGTTGTTTCGAGCCCGATCGAATCGAGTCAAAGTATTCGTTGCTGATAAGTCGAATGCGATTTGATTTCGACCAGTCTGCAATTTTATAGGGTCCAGATACTGGCGTCTTGTGAGCTTCCTCGGACCGGGCATAATTGCCTTCAGAGCGGACGACCGACAACGCCGGATGCGCAAGCTTCGAAAGAAAGTCGGAGTCGGCGTTGATCAGATTGATTTCAAGTAAGTGTTTCGATTTGGCCCGAACACCCAATTGCGTTAAGGGTTTTGTGCCTTTGTGAATGTCCACGGCATTTTGAATGTTCGACAGTATGCTTACGCCAACACCTTTTGCGCCGGGAGCGAGTAAGCGTCCCCAGGATTTGACAAAGTCCTCGGCGATGATTTCTTTTCCGTCGCTCCACTTCGCAGATTTTTTTATTTTACACTCGAACTTGGTATTCGTTCTTGGTTTACAAGATTCGGCAATTTCTGGTTTTGCTTCTCCGGCTTTGTCCAGAAAGTACAAGCCACGTAGTAGGTTGACGATAAAGTAATTGGACTCCGAAGACGAGATTCGCGCGGGATCGAAATGCGACGGCTCTGTTGAGAGGCTAAATCGAAATACGTCATCCGAGGTGGCGCCGAAAGCCGGTGAAGTCGCTGGGCCCACTGCGATGTGGCCGAGCATGACGAAGGTCAACATTTTGAGCTGATATCTAATACGCATCGCACTTCCATCTCATATTGAGACGTTTAGAGCAAGATCTCGAAATAAGTCAGAGTTTCGTGGAAAATATCCGAAAGGGTATATGAATGGCAGGCAAGACGAAAATGACGAAATCAGAAAACAAGCCAATTAACTCAGCGAAGCGAGTCGGTTTCGTTGGTCTTTTGCTCGCATCAGTTGTGGCGTTGTTCCAAAACTGCGGAACTTACGAGCCGAATTTAAATCCGCTTTACGATCGAGAACTTTTGTCCTCTTGCATCGGTCCCACATGTGCGCGCGATTTAAACTTCTTAAGCTTGTATGTAGGAAATCCAGATCCGATTTTAATTACTCGAGACACTGAACGGGCCGTTGATCTTGGTGGGTACTGCGATCCCGCAGGATTTCCGAGATCAAAAATTTACGTCGAGTTGAGAAGTGGTACGACATCGGTTGTTGCTCCGTACGCTTCGATCGCGCAATGCGATTCTAACGGGCGCTTTCGCGTGCTTGTCGAGCTTCCAGGAACTTATAACTACAATCTCGCGTATTCGATCGTGCTCACTTTCCGAGCGGTTGATGACCAAGGGAATGAATACGACCACCCAACCGGCGTCAATCGGCGGGAAGTGGCTCTTCTGACGGCTCCGTAGCCGGAGACTCCTCTGAAATAGATTCCGATTCTAAAGGCGAGTCAGTTTCCGCTGGTTTCGCAATTGGTGCTGTGGGTTCATTCGCTGGCGTAGCGACCTGTGGTGGCGGTGCAATAGCGTTTGATGGGGTGTTCGGTATTGGTTTGGCGACAGATTTGGTGATCGGCTTTGGGGTCGATTCTGCCACGGGCTTCGCTGTCGGTTTTGGTGAGGGTTTCGTTTCAACAACGGCGATCGGTTTACTGGTAATAGCGGCGCCGAGGACTGATTGCTCTAGCAAGTCGTCTGCTTGGCGCACTCGTTCGTCGCGTTCAATACGGATCTTATCGAGCGGAAATTTTCTGAAGTAGCTAGATTGAAGTGCCGGTGGCAATCGATCAAAGCCATCTTGGTAGCGAAGAGTCGTTGCTCCAGCTTTCGCGTTCTGCACTAGCTTCAGGTTCTGTACTGGATCAAGTAAAAACCGAATAAGCTTTCGGTTTCGTTCCAAATCGCCATCGGCCATAGCAACGGCCGTTAAAATCCAAAGCATGTAGCTTGAATTCAGGTTCGCATTTTGGCCAGAACTTTTGAACGGCCGAAGTTCTAAATTCATTTCCTTCAGCGGCGGAAAAGCGAGACTTCCATGGGACACGACAATGGAAGAAGGTGGCTGAAGAGCGAGTTCAACATCTGCGAGTTTTGAATTCAGGAAGTAGGTTAATCCTGCTTTGGGTTCGCTAGGTCTTAAGTCTTCAAGCGATGCTTGAAGGGTAGTGACAAAATTTTGCGTCGGAGTATCTGTCGCCTCTCCTCCAATTAAAATGGATGGCCAAAAACCAAACCTCATAGCCGTTGTTTTCGCGTTGCTTACTTCTTCTTTTTGCTTTCCCGCGGTTCCCAATAGACCCCATTGCAAGGGAGCCGTGTCCATCAGATTTCTGTCGTCCGGAAGTTTTCTAAAATCCGGTGCGATATTGGTTGGGAACTTCACTCGAGAGTCATAGAGGCTGATCATGCGCCTCTCGTTGCGCAATGCACTCACTTGGTAATGAAAGACGATGGCTGCATCGTACTGGCCTGGTGAAGCCTTAAGTGCGCGCCTTAGGAGCGCGCTGGGAAAGGACTCTTCATGTACTATCACCTGAATGCGCTCTCGTTTTTGAAATTCAATGAGAAGGTCTTTCGGAAGGAAGCCCGTCGGCGCAAGAATATTTAGGACGGCATCAGCCTCAAGACGGCCTTCTTCTGCAGCGCGATCGCGGATTAATTTCACGCCCCATACGGCACCGAGCAAGAAAGACGTAAGGATGACTGTTATGAAAGGCCAGTGCCATTTTCGTTGCATGGCCTCATATTAATAACCGACGGGCGTACTGTGCAATCCCCGATCTAGGAAACCACTATCTTAATTCTGTCGGATCATACGAGACCGTGATTTGCGCACCAGCGGCAGGAACTGCGGTTCCGAAGAACGAGATACTGTTGTTGGTCGCGTTATAGACGTATCCATTGACAGCATCCGCTGGTACCAAAACGCCGTTGACGTAAACTTTCAGCGATCCAGCAGCTGGTATTCGGTCGAGGTAGAATTGAGTGCTCAATTCGATAATTTTATTAGAGATCGTCGAAAGTGTAGTGCCGAAGTCTTCGCAAAGACTTCCCAAGATTCCATCTGAAAGCTCTGAGAGCTCCTGATAGCGAACGCCAATTTTTCTTGTCGAAGAACCCAATTGAGTTAAGCACTGTTGCCCAGTCAAAGTGGGTGAATCCAAAATAGCGATTGTGTTCACGTTGAATTTTTTGTTGGTCGCCGTCGAGTTTGTGAGCGTTGAAAGAAAATTGTCGTAGCTCGCAGACGTGTGGAGACTTGGGTTGCTGTATTGATTGTCGATCGAACTCGGCCCATCCCATGAGAAATCATCTTCATCGCTGACGATGATCACCGAAAGGAAAGCATCTTGGCGCGGAAAGCCAAGACCTTGATTTGAGGTATTTTCCAAGGCGGCTTTCATCGATTGGAAAACGCGTTCGTCTCCAGAGCCACTGACGCCTCGAAGAATATTTGCAATAAAGGCTTTGTCGAGATCGGGGGTGTCGGGGCGAATGATTTTTGGCGCTTGTACAGTGTTGCCATTGCCATCAACGTAGCTGCCATTTTTGTAAACTGACTGAGTCAGTCCATCGACGAAAATGTCTTTGTAGCCGTCACTAGTTGTCACAGCGATTTGAAAATCAAAACCGTTGTCTCGGAACTTCTCGATAAATCGTTGAAAGTTATCAGCAACCGCCTGTTGGCTAGTCTGCATCGAACCCGAATTGTCGATAACCCAAAGCACATCAATTTTA
>JAXMMN010000724.1:0-2701 GCA_034366485.1 Bdellovibrionales bacterium | reverse complement strand
GGCCAGCCACCTGCAAACAAGATGCTCGCTGCCTCTGGGACAATAAATACCTGCTCAGACATTTCTCGCACGAGTGCTTGCGCAACGGTGGTTTTGCCGCCTGAAGGCCCACCTGTTAAAACTAATTTTTGCATGAAATCTCCGGATGTAGCATAACGTGTGTAGCATAGCGTGAACTGGGGGGTCGGATGAAAGCAGTATTTTACGATCTGCACCGCTACGAAAAAAAGGAAATTGATAAGATTCCGGTACCCGCGGGAATCGAGTTTCAATTTCTCAATGACCGACTCACCGAAGCCACCGTTCATGCAGCTGCCGGAGCAGAGGTCGTCTGCTGCTTTGTGAATGACGATCTTGGTGAGGCAAACTTAAGAAGTCTTCATGGGCTTGGCGTAAAGTTGATTGCCCTTCGGTCTGCCGGCTTCAATCACGTCCATTTGCCAACGGCGCGAAGTTTGGGATTGCACGTCGTTCGAGTTCCAGAGTATTCGCCGCACGCGGTGGCGGAACACGCAGTCGCACTTTTGTTAACACTCAATCGGAAAACTCACCGTGCCTTTAATCGAGTGCGCGAGGGAAACTTTTCCCTCGACGGCCTCGTGGGCTTTGATTTGTTTAAAAAGAAAGTCGGTGTCGTTGGCCTTGGGCGCATCGGGACGGCCTTTGCACAAATTATGAATGGTTTTGGTGCCGAAGTCCTTGGCTTCGATCGAGACCCAGGGCGCGCGAAGGCTTCCGGTGTAAAGTTTCGAAGCTGCGATCTAGAAACATTGTTCCGAGAGGCCAATGTCATTAGCCTCCATGTTCCACTGACAAGCGAAACTCACCACCTTGTGAATGAAAGTCTCTTCGCGGTTATGAAACCCGGTGCGGTGTTGATCAACACTAGTCGTGGCCGTTTGATCGACACCAAAGCGATGATCACAAGTCTCAAGCACGGGCGCCTTGGCGGTGCTGGCCTCGATGTGTATGAAGAGGAAGAGGGCCTATTCTTTGAAGATCACTCGCTAGAGCCACTTCCAGATGAAACACTTGCTCGGCTTTTAACTTTTCCAAATGTTCTAATGACGTCGCATCAGGGTTTTTTGACCAACGAGGCACTTTGTGCGATCGCAGAAACGACGATCGCCTCGATCCAGGACTTTTTGCTGGGAAATGAGTTGCGGAATAAGGTCTGACTTGGACTCCGGTCGCGTATTGATTTGAGCGCGACATGCGTATCATAGAAGAATGACGAATCTCGGTGCTCCCTCGTGTCGGCATTTTAATGGCTACAAGCCCTGCGGGCTGGTTGATTCACAGGTAACTGATTGCGGAAAGAACTGCCGTTCCTACGAAGAACATGCGGCACTTCTGGGAAGTCGTGTTCTGATCGTCCACCTGGGTGCTTTGGGTGCTGTGATGCGTTCGACAGCGCTTCTTCCTGCGATTCACAGAAAATATCCGAAGAGCCACATCACGTGGGTGACGGATAAGCCAGGTGATCTCGTTTTGCAGGCAAACCCGTTTGTCGACCGAGTACTAACTTCTTCACCGCAAGATGTGCTGAAGCTAAAAGCTCTTCATTTTGATATCGCGCTTGTCATCGATAAATCACTTGAGGCGACCGGCATCCTTCAATCTTGCGGTAGCGCCGGAAGCCCAAAGATGAAAGTTTTTGGCTTCCTCGCTTCGAGCGCCACAGGTGCGATCGAACCGGCTACTCCTGCCGCGAGAGAGCTTTGGGAAATCGGAATTTCCAATCGTCTTAAATTTGAGGTGAATCGGAAGACCGAAAATCAACTGATTCATGAAGCCTTGGAGCTCGGTCCTTATCAGCGCGATGAATATGTCTTGTGCCTAACAGAAGATGAAAAGCGACTGGCAAAAAGCCGTCGTCAGCTGTGGAGTCATGCAGGTCGCCACTTGGTCGTCGGTTTGAACACTGGGTGTGCTGCGACCATTTCCGCCAAGAAGCTATCAGTGGATGGGCATGTCAGTCTTATAAAAGAAATCGCACTCGAAACGGCGCGCAGATCTCAAGCCGATCAGGTTGCCTTTGTCCTTCTTGGCGGGCGAGAGGACACCGAGAGAAATCAAGCGATCGCGCACAAGGTTCGAGGCCTCGGGGTTCGAGTGTTCCAGTCACCGACGGCGGATGGAATTCGGGACGGAATTTCCAGCATTGAGGCAGTTGATCTCGTCGTTTCAGGTGACAGTTTTGGTCTGCACTTGGCGATTGGATTGAAGAAGAAAACCGTCGCATGGTTTGGACCGACGTGTGCGCATGAAATTGACTTGTACGGCCGCGGGGATGTTGTACAGACGCTAGCCGGGTGTTCACCTTGTTGGAAGCGCCGTTGTTCGATGAACCCAATGTGCTATGACCTCGTCGACTTTCGCCAGATGGCGCGCGTGACTGTTGACAGGTTGCGCGGTGATCGAGCCGTGACACCGCTTGAGGTCTTCCCAGGACTGTGATGAGTTAGACGGATGTCTGATCGTCGAAAAGTCGCCATTCTGCAAACTGCTTTTTTGGGCGATACGCTGCTGACTATTCCGCTTGCGAAAAACCTCGTTGCCGCTGAAACCAAAAGTGAAGACCTCGCTCTTATTTGCCGTAAAGGTTACGGCGATCTTTTGCGCGAAACCGGCCTCTTCGGAAAAATCATAGAAATCGAAAAAGGCAAAAGTGAAACCTATTCGGAAGCTAAGTCTGCAC
>JAXMMN010000723.1:0-7367 GCA_034366485.1 Bdellovibrionales bacterium | reverse complement strand
GATGCCTTTAACGCCGTGGGAATCTTGCCCGAACAGAAGACTGCCGACAAAGGGAGAGTAGTGAGTGAAGTTTCCTGCTTGTGGCGCAAACGGCTTTTCAAAGCCATGAATTTCAAAACGTACCTTTGGTCCACTATGGCGACCGCGATTGATTTGATTCAACGTTTCGAGATCTGAAATGAAGGCGTCAATCGATTGATCTTTGTTCATTTTCACTCGACCAATCGTCTGACCGATTCGTCCCTTCAGAGTGAATTCTTGTTGTTTGATCTTCCTCCGGGTGGGCTTAGCCCGAGTGCTGCTTGATTGCTGCAAGCTCCAATCAATGGCGATTGTTGCGATCGTGATAGCAGTTGCTGTGACACCATAACTTATGACCGAATCGGTCATTGGATTCATAAAGCTGTGAAGGAGCTCTGCGAAGGTAGATTCTTGAATGATGTGAGCGAACTCTTTTGCCACACCTTTGAATACTTCGAAGTTGAATGCTTTCATTCGTGCCCCCTAGATCTCGTTCAGTACAAAATCAGGTTATCAACCGCTGGGAGGCGTCGGGTCTTATACTTTTTGCCAGATAGTTGCGAAACAGGTGAGGCACTGTAGAGCAACCTATTGGCTCTGACATCGAGTACGGTTTGAAATGAGACAGACGTGAGATGAAATTGTGACGATGCTAGAGACTTCGCGCGAAAGGAGATAGCAGAGCCTCGCGTAAGTCGTCGGGCTTTCTGCTGGCTGCGGCCTCAGTATTGTCATTCGAAACGCCGACGATTTTTTGGAGGTCGGTTTCAAGCGGTTTCAGCGTTTTGTGCAGACGATCCCAAATTGTAAGTACCGTCCCATAGCACGAGTCAGTGAGTTCCTTGGTCGGTCTATGGTGCACCCAATGTCTTCGCGGCGTGATCAAGAGAGTTCCAATGCTGTTTTCGAACCAAAGGGGAAGATTGAAATTGGAGTGGTGAAAAATAGCTGCTCCCGTAACGAGGACTTCGAAAAGTAAAACGGCCTCAAGAGAAAAACCAATGGCGAGAATGCAAGCGGTGCGAAAACAACCAGACAAAACTATTTCAAAAAAGTGAAAACGAAGCGCCGTCGAAGCGTCGAGCTCGTGATCCAAGTGATGCGGTTGATGAAATCTCCAAAGAAATGGCACCACGTGGTTAAAGCGATGCCAGTGGTATATGAGGTAATCGAGAGCGACGAGTTCGATCGCAAGCAATAGGAATGGTGGCCAAGAAAAGGCGCCGAATACGTGCAGCACTCCGAACTTATTTTCCGCAGTGAATTCTGCGGCCCACAGTACGATGAGCACAGCGCTAAACCTTGCGATGATACCGCTGACAATCGCCATCGTGAGATTTCTTGCGATACGCCTAACTTTCGGCTCGATAGTTTTCCTCAAAGGGAAAACAGTTTCCAGGATCAAAAAGAGAGTGAACACAGCAGCTAAAATCGAAAATTTCGACATTCGTTTCAATTTGAAACATTGCATGGCAGTTGTCGAGAAACATTCGCGACCAAGGGCCAGCAGGGCAAAAGAACCAGAACTAGTAGGCCGATACCTTTATGGGAGATTTCGCAATGAACAGGCCCCTGACAAACCAGGAAAAAGTAGCGGCCAGATTGCGGCGCGGGGCGCTGCCGTTGGCTTTTCTTTTTGGCTTCATTGCAAGTTGGATCGCGCTTGATCCGCTTGGTACTGGTGCAGTGAAAGAGGAACAAGAGATTCAACGTGGTCTTGCCTCGGCATCCAACAAGGAGCACCTCGAGTCCATGGCGTCGACTGAAAGTGATCCGTCTCATCATCCAAGTGAATCGACCGAAGAATCAATTTCGACGAGTGCCATTCCAGCAGCCGACACTGGGCCTGAGAGTGACCCAGCTGAATACGGCGCACTGCCCGGAGCAGATGGTTATCCCGAACAAGCCGCGCAAGGACTGATCGGTCGCCTGGCTCCGAATCGAAAAAATCCCGAGGGAAAAAACACGCCAGAAAAACGAGTTCCAGCGAGTTCTGATTCTGTCGCAAGCGTTGACGAGCTTCGCTTCGATACGAATGTGGATCTTTGGAACGGAAAAGCGCAGCTGCTGCCCAATCCTATGTTCCTTGAGCAGCTAGCTAGTAAACGTGCACGCGACGTTCGTGGCGGTGGCTGGATGGTGATTGATTCGGCAAAAGGCGAAATTCAACGCGTTGAGCTTTTTAAAGCTTCATCAAAGACCTACACCTCTCGGCAGGCGATTGAGGCCAAGGTCGTTCTCTCGCAGGGTGGACGTGTTCTCAACACAGTAAATACGGGCTTTCCGATCGTGCGCGGGATTCCAGGAATCGTGCAAGGTAGTTACGAGGTTTCGGAAACGCCGCAGTGTTTAGTGCGTTATTCGATTGTGATGACCGACGAAGTTTGCAATGTGCCAAGGCCGCGTGGCGCCGGAGGATCGTTTCGATTTCGTTTCGAAGCGCCACTTGTCGGACCTGACAGCGACGACTCTGAATTCAAATTCACCACTGTTTACATCGAGTCGCCTGAAGGTCAATGGAGTGAAATTGGCAGCTTCAACGAAAGTTTCACGCCCATCGGCGATCCAAATCGTGATGGCGTGCCCGATTTCTATTTAGAGAGTGTCACAGAATCAAATGAAAGCGGTCGTCACGACCTCCTCATTTCTAATCTCGTCGGCGACGTGATTCAGTACACGGTTTACTCGGCTCGATTTCTGGGCCGCTAAGAATGAACCTACTTTTTTTGAAATTTGCAGGGTCTCGCCTGCGTGCACTGTCGGCATTGTTGATTTCTTTGACGCTGATCCTTGCATCGGCGGTTGGCTTAGCCCGTTTGATATCGAAGATCCCCGAAGCGGTTTTTCCGTTTCCTGATCGGTCAATACAGCTGAGTGGAATGCCTGCGACGTTTCAAACTGCAGTCCTGCCAAAATGGAAAATTGGACAAAAAATTTCTCTCTCATCGAACCCTACTGCGGAGGCCGTTTACCACTCAGGAAAAAGCTCTCGTCTAACTGTGGTAGTACCCGGGCTTGGCGGAAACTCGACAGACTCGATGAATGTGTGGTTTGCACGACCTTTCATTAAAGGCGGGGATTCGGTTCTAATTTTACCATCGCCGTCCCACCCGACTTTTTTCGAATCGCATCTTACAAGTTTTGATTTTCGTGACGCAAACCAAGCGTTGTGTAACGTCGTCAAAAAGTTTGTTTCGGGAGACCACTATGAAAGTCAGAAAATTTCCAGCGTTCTGCTGGCCGGCTACTCGTTAGGCGGACGCAATGTGCTAGAGATGCCGGAATGTCTGGCTTCCTACTTTCAGCCTCGAAATTTAAGTATCGAAGTTTTCTCTATGAACCCGCCACTCGATTTGGAGTATGCAGCGTCGGTTCTTGATGAAGCTCTGGGAAGCACTGAGAATTTTCTGATCGATGACTTTGCAAAAGCGTTTTCGCTTGGTCTTTACACAAAGCTCATGGCGCAGAGTTTTGCAGATTTTGACGGGTTCGAAAATGTGGATGAGCCAGCAATTATTTTGACGGCACGGCGCTGGACTCGTTTTTTGGAAAGCGAGGACGTCACTACCAAAAAGGGTATTGCGACACTTTTCGCATACAAGTTGCGGCCTACCGTCAACTTCGTTTCAAACGCCAAATCTGAAGCCAAGAGTGATAGATTTTCCTTTCGAGTTTTAACTTCGTCCAGATCAGAGGCCCGACCTGCAAACACGAAATCACTCTTCGAACTTATTGATCAGGTGACTGAACAAACGAAGGGCCGACTTTTCGTTTTGCACTCTATGGATGACTTTCTGATACGCACGGAGGACCTCGAAGGCCTTTCGAAGCACGCCCCTGAACATGTCCTAGTGCTTCCCTCGGGTGGACATGTTGGGGCGCTGTTTTCGTCGAACTATCTTTCAGGATTTAGCCGAGGAAGACGCCTCCGCATTTTTCCGTCGATCGACAATCCATGAAGCGACCATCGATGCGCCGATCAGTGTCGCGATGATGCCAAGTGACCATACGATTGGGAACTTTCCGCCGAAGGCTTCATTGAGGTAGGCCATTTTAAGGCCCACGAAGACCAAGACCGCCGCGAGGCCGTACTTGATGTAGATAAAGCGATCCATGGAACCCGCAAGCATGAAAAACATCGATCGAAGTCCTAGAATCGCAAAGATGTTGGACGTGAAGACGATCATCGGTTCTTTGGTCAATGCAAAAATCGCTGGTACGGAATCAATCGCAAAAATGATGTCTGATAGTTCTAAGAATATCAGTGCGATGAAGAGCGGTGTGACATAGCGCTTTCCGTCTTTCACAAAGAAAAAGCGATCACCTTCAATTTTCGGATGAACAGGGAAGATTTTTTTAAGCCAGCGGATGAGGAAGTTCTTTTCTAGGTCCGTTTCCTCTGAGCCCGCAAAACACATCTTTATACCTGTCAGGATCAAGACGCCGCCGAAAAAGATGACGACCCATTCATATTGCATGAGAACGGAACCGAGCGCGATGAAAACGGCTCGAAAGAAGAGAGCGCCAAGAATCCCCCAGAACAAAATCCGGTGCTGATAGATTTTTGGAATTGCGAAGTAGTTAAAAACAACGGCAAAGATGAAAATGTTGTCGATCGCCAGAGTTTTCTCAACGACAAAACCAGTCAAAAACTCGAGAGCGATTGTTTTTCCGACGGCGGGTGAAAATTTGTCGACTGTGTAAAAGTACAAAAGGACATTGAAGATCAGAGCAAGCGAGATCCAGGCGGCGGTCCATCCAGCCGCTTCTTTGAACGCGACTTCGTGGGCCTTTCGATGGAACACACCGAGATCAAGTGCGAGCATGGCGAGCACAAAGCCAACGAAGCTAGCGTAAAACCACCAATACTCAGCAAACGTAAACAGAATCATGGGGAAGTCCTTTGTCTGAAGTCCACTGATAATGAACATATAAGTCGATTCGTTCAAATCGATAAATAATTTTAAACACTTTGTTTAAAGCGAAGCATAAAACAGGTGGACGTGTGGGGGCAATTGGATTCGACTGAGGAGATGAGACATTTGCGGTTTTCATTTTCAAAAGCGATTTTCGGCATCGCTTTATTTTCGGGTATTTTTTTATTTTCATCGGAGGCTCGGGTGAGCGGCAGTGCGGGTGTGGTTGTTTTGGAAGAGCAGGTTCTTTATAGCTACCAAGAGTCTGCACGCAGAAAACTTCGGCCTGAAGACTATCATGACTACTTTCAACGTCGCCGCGACGAAATGATTGGAGCGATCCAGCTAGCTCAACCGCAGTTCAATGCCTGGCGAAAGTCGGTTTTAGCAGCAGGAATAAAGCTTAAATCTGTTCCGGTTTTTGCCGAGCTAGACCGCGATTTGGAATCGCATATCGCCATTCAGCTAGAGGGAGCGAGAGGCTCGACTCAATTGACCGTTTCGTTGGACGGACTCCACACCGCTGAACAAAAGGAAAAGTTGAAACAACTTTCGAAGTCGATTGAATTCGAAGCGCTTTACAAGAGATGGAGCGATGCCGGCAGTCCGGCGCACAATCCGATGGATTTTGTTCGAGGGGCGATGGACGTGCGAGCGTTTGAAAAATTCACGCTCGCGATCGCAGTGACGAGCACTATGCGAAAGCAGCTGCAAGCGGGCGTCATCAAGGAGCTATCGGCGCGACTGGATGTTCTTTCAAAAAAGGCAGGTCCAAAGTTTGACGAAGTGGTCAAATCCGGCGAGATGTGGATCGATCCGAGCACTCTGGTTTCTTACAAAGAAAGATTCGGAAGCTTGCCGTCCGGAGACGAGCTCCTAAATCCCGCTGCCTCTAAGTTTAACTTCTTCGGTCCTTTGTTTGATGGTCACGGTGGCCGAACTTCTAAGAGTTTTGGGGCGGTGGCGGTGTCCATGCTTTTCTTATCGAACAGCAAAAACTGGGAGACCGACTCGACGTTTGGGAAAAATCGAGGCAGTTTTGAAGCTTGGTTCGGTCAGCTGTTGCAGCAATGATCTCTATTGCTGTCGTGAGATTTAAAGCAGCCCCTTCCATTCGGCTTCGTTAAATCCAACTGTGCCCGATTTGCCTGTCAGCAGAAATGGGCGTTTGATCAACTTTCCGTGGGTACTAAGAAGCTTTAACGCTTCGGTTTCCGTCATACCCGCTTTTAGTTTTTCTGAAATCCCCATTTCTCGGTAGAGGACGCCAGAAGTGTTAAAAAGCTTCTTAAAGTCACTACCGCGAGCCTTCAGATAGCCAATCATTTTTTGAAGCTCTGCAAGGCTGGGAGGGGATTCTACAATTGGAACCCTTTTGAACTCTATTTTGCCCGCCTCCAAGAAGCGGATCGCATTTTTGCAGGTGCTACAGCCATTGTATTCGTAGATCGTGATCGTCATGCCCTTTTCAAGCATAGAAACCCGCTCGAAAGCACCTGACGGCCCGGTGTGGCATAAGGGGCTTGTTTCTGCCTTGATTTCGCGCTGGTATAAATAGACAGCACGGAGGCTTGCCATGACAAGATTAGGATTGTCCTCAGCACTAGGTTTTGGACTCGCATTGATGACGACCGTCGGTTTCATCACGGCGTGCTCGCCGGAATCTCCTAAGTTGGTTCCATTGCCAGAAGCCAAGCCCGAGCGGGTGCGAGACACTTCAGGGATCAAGGTGTCCTTTAACCGTTCCGTGGATATTTTGTTTGTGATCGACGATTCGGGCTCGATGTCTGGTCACCAATTCAATCTCGCAAAGAATATTGGACTGTTCACGGCGGGAATTAATGCCAACCAAGTTTTGGATTACCACATCGGTGTTTTGACTTCGAACATGGACTCTTCACCTTGGCGACCGGCTCCTGGCTATGGCTGGAAGGGCGAATTGAACGGCACGACAAAGTTTATTACCAAAAAGACACCCAACGCCTCTCGGGAACTAGAAGCGAATTTAAAACCAGGCATCGACGGCTCGGGGACTGAGGTCTTTTTTACTCCGGTTCAGGCAGCTCTTACTCCACCGCTTGTGGGTGGTGTGAATGCAGGCTTCTATCGGCCCGATTCGTATCTGGCGCTGGTATTTTTAACAGATGCCGAAGATCAGTCGCGCTTGTCTGCGTCTGATTTTTATAAGTTTCTTTTAAATCTCAAAAAAGGCGATGCGGATAAAATCATTACTTACGGCGTTCATATCCCTTCCAACGTTTCCTCCTGTCCACGCTCTGGTGAGCCGCTTCCCGTGAAGTTGGAAGAATTCTTTAAGCTCACCAATGCGACATCTTTTGGTCTTTGTGATGCGGACTTCGGTGTGAAGCTCGCCGAGCTTGGTGCCGATCTTGTTCGTCGAGTAAGTTCTGTTCTTTATCTCTCTCGTCC
>JAXMMN010000722.1:0-1308 GCA_034366485.1 Bdellovibrionales bacterium | reverse complement strand
GCAGGAAACGACAGATGGAATTCAGCAGGTTTCGATCCCTGAACTCTTGAAGTCACAGCTTGAAATGCTCAAGGCCCTCGAGCTTGATGAAACGATGGCCTACGTCCTGACGGCGACATCACGCTTTCATTTGCCATATTTAGACATGGTTCTTGATGACTATGCCTGGAACAAAGGAAGTCGGACCTGGATGGGGCTCTTTGACTTCGTTTACACGAAACTGTCGGCTGACCGTCTTGGTGATCTCGTCTCTGATGACAGTCAACAGCGACGTGGTCTCAGCCGCGCAGGTCCGATGATGGAATTCACCGGCCACATGAAGGCCATGCGGTCGCTTGGTGAGCCAGCAATGGCGATCCCGACGGCGACAATGGGAATGTTAAATGGGTTTTACAGCCGTCGCGTCGATGCGCAGATCGCTCTTTTGACGAAGACAATCAAAGAAGCCAAACGTCTAGAGACTCTTCGCAAGGAAAAGCCATTGGTCTTCCCGTCTTGGCGCTTTTATTCTAATCGTGCTGCGCCAAGCGTGCCGCTGCTTGGTACCTCACCAATTGATCAGTTTGACGGCAGCTTGCGTGAAATGGCCGCGGAATCTGGATACAAGATTCCGGCCGAGTACGAAGCTGCAATCGGCCGCTAGGTGCCGCGCGGCCTTGCCTCTGAATACTTTCCCGGCTATTCCTGATTCCATCTTATGACTCCATAGCTCAACGGGATAGAGCGCTAGTTTCCTAAACTGGATATCGAGGTTCGAGTCCTCGTGGAGTCAATACCTACTGATTTGGCCGAGGGCCAAATCGAAAATGCCCGCGCCTTCGCGCTCTACGGCCTGGTGGCCGCCCCCTTCGACGAAGTTTGTTGTTGTTGTTGTTGTCGCTACGGCCTCCGGCCTTCGCTGCTTTCCGTGCAGTGGCGCGGAAAGATTTCCTGCAATGCGCTGCCGGCGAGGGCGACGGCTTGTCTTTGCGGAACTGCGGGCTATGATTTCTAAATGAATAAGCTTTGGATGGGTTTTGTTGCTGTTGTTTTCGGGATCTCTTTTGCTTCGGCACATGAAGCGTTGCTTGTGACCCATTCAAAGGAAAAACAGTTTCAGATGGGACTTGAAAAGGGGCGAATCTCTGTCTTCGGGAAAACCTATAAGGCCGCTGAACATTGCAACGAAGACACCAACCTGAACCCCGGCGAACTTCGGGTCTACACCGTCAAAGACAACGCCAACGTTGTTGTCACTTGGTGTCCTGGTTCGCTAGATGGCGCGAGCAATTGGATCACGATCTATCAAAGAGGTAAAAAGCCAATCAC
>JAXMMN010000721.1:0-1324 GCA_034366485.1 Bdellovibrionales bacterium | reverse complement strand
AACAGAAAAGCTCTTAAAAGATCTGCGTCTTGAAGTCATGGTTCGCGAGGGTGAAAACACAGTTTTAAAAATCGGCAAAGATCTTCCAAGGTGGAGAGATTTGGAAAGAGAGATTGAGGAAGAAGAACGTCGGTGGGCAGCAAAGCCGAATTCACTTCGCTCAAGATTAGGAGATTTCGTTGTCGGCCGTGCGGGCGGTCGAATGTTTGCAGTTGTTACGAAGGAGAGCCGAAGCTACGCGTTTTTCATTGTCGAGCGCGATAGCTTTCAAGGTGGGCTACGGGCGTTTAGTGGTTTCGCATTTACCATCGCCTTTTTATTGATCGTGATCTTGGCAATCACGTCTTGGCTTGTGAAGCCGATGAAGCCTCTCATTCATGCTGTGAACGCCATCTCGGATGGCAAACTTGATTACCGAGTTCCGGTCACGGCGACGGGCGAATTCGGTCGTTTGGGAGAAGCTTTTAATAAGATGGCAGAACGAATTCAGGATCAGCTTCGCGCCAAGGATCGGTTGTTAATGGACGTCAGCCATGAGCTTCGAAGTCCGTTGGGCAGAATTAAAATGGCGACTGAGATGTTGCACGATGAGAAGTTGAAGCCGCAGTTGAAATCCGATATTCGTGAAATGGAAGACCTGATCACAGTGCTCTTGGATCTCTATCGACATCAGGGCACAGCCAATGGCTCGCGCAAAGAAGTAACAGTCGACGGACTTCTTCGCGGTGCGATGGGTCCTCTTTCAGAGAATCAACCAGGTGTTCATTACTCGATTGAACGTGGCGACACTCGGCTGATGGTGGATGAGAAGGCATTGATTCGCGCTATTCGAAACGTCGTTGAAAATGCGCAGAAGTTTTCAAAACATCAAACTCGGGCCGTGGAAGTTTCCGCGACATTGGTCGGCTCGACCGTTCAAATTGATGTCACGGATTTCGGGATCGGGATGTCACCCGATGAAGCTTCAAAAGTGTTTGAAATGTTCTATCGAGCGGACTCTTCTCGTGTTCGGGAAACGGGAGGGTACGGGCTTGGCCTACCGCTAGCCAAATCGATCTTTCAAGCTCATGGCGGAGATCTTCAGGTGTTGAGATCAGCACCCGAAAAGGGCAGCACTTTCCGGATTGAACTCCCCGTAAACCTTTAGGCGCGAAGATAGCATTCTGAGATCGCTTTAGCCCTGTTTAGGTAGGGATGAAGGCGGTCGAAAGTGAATGCGATCTGGCGAAGCGTATTGGCGACAATTTCCGGCTATTTGACCGATAGTTTTTCGCCCGTTTCTATGATGGCGCTTGTCGCAACCTTGTCGTTTTCAGTTTCCTGC
>JAXMMN010000720.1:0-1353 GCA_034366485.1 Bdellovibrionales bacterium | reverse complement strand
AGCAGCTTCTGATAGATGCCGTCAAAGCCTCCGTTTGACATGACGAGAATCACGTCGCCAGGCTTGGCTCGTGATTTTAGATCGCCGACGATGGCATCCACATTTTCCAAGACTTTAGCGTCCACGCCCTTTTTTCGTATCGTTGTCAGAAGAAGGTCGGTCGAAAAGCGTTCGGCCTCAGGGAGGCCCGCCAAGTTAAATGGCGGAGGGAGTAGCAAACACTGTGTCCCGGCGTCGATAAATGCGTCAGCATATTCATTTTGAAAGACATTTCTTCGAGATGTCGCCGACCTTGCTTCGAAAATAGAAAAGACATTCGCGTTCGGGTACTGCGCTTGAACGGTTTTGATTGTTTCGCGCACGGCTGTCGGGTGATGGGCAAAATCTTCGATAATCGTCACGCCCCCCGGTGAGCCCAAGACCTCTTGGCGCCGTTTGACTCCCGCAAAACCCCTTAGCAGTGGCGCTGTTTTTTCTGCCGGGTAACCAAGATGTTCCCAAAGCGCAATTGAAGCCACGGCGTTTTTCACGTTGTACGAGCCGATCATCGGTATTTCAATTTTGATCGGTGCTCCCGCGGGTCGATTCAACGTGAACCTTGTTCCCATTCGCGTTGCGACTTCGTTAGAGCCTGTGATCGCCACTGGAACGGCTTCGAGATCGGTTGCTCGGTAGGTGCCGCGATTCAGACCAAACGTTTTAATCGCGATATTTTTTTTCTCAAGTTCGGACGCCCGTCGACTTAAGAGATCTCGGATCGTTTCTTCGTCTTCACACGTCACAAGAACGCCGCCAGTTGGGATCAAATCCAAAAGCATTAGGAAGGCTTGTTTAACATGTTCGAGATCTCGGTAAATATCTGCGTGATCGAACTCAACTGAATTCAGAATGACACTTCGTGGTCGGTAGTGAATGAACTTTGGAACTTTATCGAAAAAGGCGGTGTCGTATTCGTCACCTTCGATGACAAACCAGTTTCCTTCCGCATTTCGGTAGCTCTGGCCGAAGTTCTTTGGGATTCCGCCAATCATGAAGCCAGGCTTCAATTGTAGCTCGTCGGCAATAAATGAGTTGAGGGCAGTGGTTGTGGTTTTCCCATGGGTGCCGGCCACAACAATACAGTGGCGATTTTCAATCACTAAGGCGCCCATTGCCTGTGGAAGACTTGTAAATGGAATGTCACTTTGAAGCAGCGCTTGCGCTTCTTCGTACTTTTTTGAAATGACATTGCCAACAATCACTAGATCAGGGCGCTTGCTTAGATTTTCTTTTTTGTAACCGTTCATGATGGCGATTCCCAAGCCCTCAAGCTGAGTCGACATCGGCGGATATATGTTTTGATCAGACCCCGTC
>JAXMMN010000719.1:0-2285 GCA_034366485.1 Bdellovibrionales bacterium | reverse complement strand
TCGTCGATTGCGCCGAGTGAATGCGTCCGACAACAGAATTGCACTTCAAGCAGGGAATGGTTCGTTCAGAAACGTTACCAATGCTGGTCAAGCAACCGTTGATGTTGGAAACGAAAAAATGAACCAGCCGCGTGGCATCGTTCATGACGCTGTGACTGGGCAAGTCTTCGTTGCAGACAGTGCGAATCATCGTATTCGTTCGATCAGTCGCTTCGGCGAAGTTAGCCAGGCAATCGGATCTGGCAGTTTGGGTGGCGGCAGCGAGGAAAACGAGGCTCCAACTAATTCGACGATGAACCAACCACGCGGTCTTGTTTTGGTCGGAAAGACATCGACTTTTGGCGGCCACCTTGTTTGGGCTGATTCGCAAAACCACCGCGTTCGAATTTGGAATCGCTCGAGCGCTCAAGCCACGCTATTTGGGGTCGTTGTCGATGCTGGTATGGTTGCCACCATCGGTGGAAATGGAACTTCTGGTACAGCTACGACAGGCGTGGCACTACAAGCGGCTTTCAATGAACCGTCTGGCGTCACCTCCGACGGAACAAGTCTCTATGTTTCAGACCGTGGAAATCACTGTGTGAAGAAAATTGATTCGACAGGCACATTGTCCGTCGCGGCGGGAACGTGCGGAGCGTCTGGCAACGTCAACGGGGCGGTGGGCACTGCACGTATGACAAATCCAGAGGGACTCGCATACTATTCCAGCGGCGGTCACACAGGACTTGTCATAGCGGCAACTGGAAACTCTCGAATTCGGTTCACGAGATTTGCAGGTCCAACGACACTTTTATTTGGAACCGCTATTTCGGTCGGTGACACCAATAATGTGGCCTGCGGCGGTACGTTTCACACGGAAGGTGTGGGCGCCAGCTTAATTCCATGTAGTGGAATTTATGATGTCGCCACATCTGGCTCAAAATTTTGTTTTACAAACAGCGGTTACCACAATGCACGCTGTGTAGAATCAAACGGTGCAACGAACACGATTCTTGGCGCGGTACAAGGGATTGATGATTCGCTTGCTCTGTACTTTCCCGTCGCGCCATTTTCGTCGGTCGCTTACAGTGCTTCATCGCCTAACTACACTAGTCAAAATGGCGTCACGTCATTCTTCTTGCCGTCGCCGTTAGTTGATGCGACCAGTGCCCCGGCGCTCAATCAGGAGCTCGGTGGTCTCATGTTCCCGCGATCAATTTATCTTGCCGATGACAAAACGGTTTACGTGTCCGACTTCATCGGGCTCCTCCGAAAAGTGAAGCTCCCCTAGTTTTTGCATGCCCTCCTGGAAACAACCTTGCAGTGTCGAAACGGCGCTGCATCGAACATGGGGGGAAGCGATGTATCATTCAGTGAAATCGATTTTAGTAGGTATGGCTCTAGTGACAGGCTTGGCAGCCTGCGGTGGCGGCAGTTCTTCAGGAACAATCAGTGTCATCGTGGATTCTGACACGGACTGGCGTTCAAACTGGGGTCGTGATGACCGATGGAATCGTGACACCGATCGCGCACGAGAAAGAGTGGGACCTGGCAGTGGGGGAGCGAGCGGCTGCAACATGGTGGTTGATTCATCGGGTCGAATTCGGAGCACTTGCCCTGGTGGTCGACTGGTCGCGTACTTCGCTCCTGAATTGGACTCGGCAATTGACCGCCAAGACCGCAGTCAGCGCACGGCGCTAAAATATTCTATTCCGTTAGAGTCCGCCGAAGCTCTTCAAAACCTCTTGTCGCAAGCTCGATCGAATGAGGCCGATGTGTTTTCACTGATGGGATTTTCCAAAGAGGAGGCTCTCGGCGCAGTGGTTGGTGGGTTTGTGACGGATACATCAATTGAAAAAGTGGCGTCGAGCTTAGGTATGAGCAGATCAATGGCTAAAGACTTGGTCGATCAAATCTTGCACGAATCAAAAGCCCAGTTGGCAGATGTCGAAAGTCCTGCGTGGCAAGCCTGCCAGAAAACAGGAAAATGGCGAACGAACGCCAATGGCGGTGTTTGCAAGTCGACCTCTTGGACAGGATGCAGCCCAGAATCTGGCGCAACTTTTTGCTCGGCAATTCGTTTGTCATTTTCTAAAAAAAAAGAGCGACCTGAATCCAGGGCGCTCTTCTTTTTTTTGGGAGAATTCCCTGCTAGGAACTACATCGCCTTTGGCGCGTCTGCTGCTTTCGCTTGGTCAGCTTCTGCATCGATCGCAAGGATGACTTCGTCGCTGATTGCAACGCTACCAGCTTCGATCAGCGAGCCGTAAGTGAGGCCCCACATTTTGCGGCTCAACTTGCCTGTG
>JAXMMN010000718.1:0-5756 GCA_034366485.1 Bdellovibrionales bacterium | reverse complement strand
CTGCTGTCGCATGCGCTACGTCCGTGTCGCGAATACGAGAGTTAGCAGCTGAGAGGTTCTCTTCTGCGACACCCAAGTTCGTGATTGTTGACGTTAATCGGTTCTGAAGGGCACCAAGATTCGCACGCATTCCGTTGACCGAAGTTTGTGCCGTATCGAGTTGCTCAAGAGCCGTTTGCGCTCCAACTTTTGAAGTGTAATCAACACTTGCAAGGCCGAGCGAGTCGATTGTCGCTGTGTTCTCGTTACCATTGTAAGAGATACGATCTGCGAAATCGTCGTTGTTGATACCAACTTGGAAATCAAATGTTGGTGTCGAACCATCGAGAAGACCAGTCGATCCCCACTTAGTAACCTGCGCAATACGCTGCATCTCTGACTTCAACTGCTGAACCTCTTTGTCGAGGAACCCGCGCTCAGTATCACCAACGGTGTCTGAAGCAGCCTGAATTCCGAGTTCTCGCAGACGAGTGATGATGCTTGAAAGTTCGTTCAAGCCACCTTCCGCCGTTTGAACCATCGACACACCGTCTTGAGCGTTGCGCGAAGCCATACGAGTCGAGCGAACTTGAGATTTCAAGTTTTCGCTGATCGCAAGACCTGCAGCATCGTCAGACGCTTTGTTGATTCGGCTGCCCGACGCGAGTTTCGCCATCGAGTCGCCCATTTGCATTTGTGAAGTACCCAAGTTACGTTGCGCGTTTACAGACGCGATATTTGTTGAAATACGAAAACCCATTTAAACTATCCTCCGTTTAAGTTCATTTTTTTACCTTCCTTGTCTCTCATTCCCACTGAGGCCTTCTTACGAGGCTTTTTGTTTAGTCGTGGGAAACCGGCATCCGAGCCTTTGTTTTGTACTTTTGCAAAACGCCTTAGAGTGGCGAAATGCGAAAATCCTTGTACAACTTCATTTCTCTTCCTTGATGGCCCCCTTTCAAAAACCTTTTTTTGCGAGAGAACTTTGACCTCAAGTTCTCTGGCACTCCTGCGCCCTATGGAACTGTCGCGAATGCGCATCACTCCCGACGTACAACTCTTCGGGACTGGGGGTGGTTTCTTGACAGGACGAGAGGCTGGTTCAGGTAAGATTGACGAATGCTTGACGCAGTTTTGTGCTTTGGTCTCGTCGAGTTGGTGAAGGCACCTAGACAGAGGGCGCGAAAATGCCGACTCTGGGCGTGTTTCTCTAGGACAGAAGGCCTGTTGGTTTTTTTGAAACTAGACAGAGTGCCTGTTGGATTTCGATACGCGCGCGCGCTTTGCGCGCTCTATTTATATCGGTTTTTCGCGCAAGCGCTTCAAAACCTGTCGAGCGTGCAGTGGCGCGCTCGAATTTCCCCGCGCCACAGGCGCATCCGAGCTGTTGCTTGTACCGATTTCCCGCGCAAGCGCTCGAAATTTTATAGCTTGGCGGCGAATTTGCGGATTTCTTCGGCGATGAATTCTGGCTCGTCTTCCATGCTGTGATGGCCGGCGGTGGGGTGAGTGATGAGGGCCGAGTCAGCCACGATTCGATGCAAATCCTCGCAGGAGGACTGTTTCACTAGGCGATCTCGCAGTCCGCGAATGATAAGAAGTGGCGTCTTCAATTCGCGAAACAGAACAGGAAGACGCTTATCTGCCAGCAGGCGAAACGCTTTCAGAAAAGCGGCGCTCGCAAGTTCACTGACGCGAAAGGGCTCGAAGTAAAGCGCGACAAGTCCGGGCGTAATCAGTTCTCGCCTCGCAATGACCTGAGCAACAACTGTTTTTACAATAGCATATCGGGTCTTTTCTGGGTTCAGCCGGTGAAGGGCTTCACCAAACCTGGCCATCGGAAGAAGTGACGTTGGAATTCTCGTTGGGTCCGTCGCGGGAGCCAGTGCAACGATCCCGCGAAACAAGTCTGGAGATGTCACCGCGGCAGTCATTGAAATCGCTCCGCCCATCGAGCTTGCGACGACCAATGGTTGTTTGAGGCCAAGCGCCTCGATCGCATAAATCAAATGCGCTGCTTGTTCGTCGAGGTCGTAATTGAGCTCGCGCGGTTTCTCACTTTTTCCGAAGCCAGGAAAGTCGAGGCACGTGACGCGAAACTCGCCCGAAACGAGGGGCGCCAACCGCCGATAGATGATCATCGACGCGCCGATTCCGTGTAGGCATAACAGATCCGGACCGTGGCCAGTCTGTCGAAACGCGATCTCAATAGATGCGGGTAGTCGATTTGCGGCAGACGATATGTGGATTGTTTTAAGCTCGCCAAGTCTGGCATCGAGATCAAGGTCGTGACTGTCGATCGCTTGCTGCGCCTGCAGTCTTGCGTCATCGCGCCCCCGATGTCCTCGCCACGCACGGAAAAGCAAAGTTGCAATCAAAAGCCCAATGGCGCCTAGAATCAGCGTCGCGACGATCCACGATGTAGGCAGAGGGGCATCTAAGAAGAGCACTAATCGATCTCGCAGAAACGGCAAAATGCCATGGCACCTGTTAAGTCATAAAGCGCTTTTTGTTCGGCCGTGGTATGTACCGGAGAATATCCCATGGTGCATGCGTGGCGCTTTCTGTCGTAATGGCCGCAATCATCGCAAAAGAATGCCGGATTGTACTTCTTTAGATCTTCTGGACGAATTCGATCCACCCGAAGTCCTCGGCGCACCCGTTTGTTTTGATATGTTGTCGACATCTTAAACCGTCTCCTTGACGATGAAGAAACCGGCCCCATGTTAATCCTGAAGGTCGGTCGGAACAACCTAAGTTGTAGGTAAAAGAGAGCTTATGAGCGACGTAGAAAAGATGACAGTGAAGGCGCAGGAAGCAATGCAGGCGGCGGCAAAGATGGCTGAGAGTCGTTCTCACTCAGCGGTCGAGCCCGAGCATTTGCTATTTCAACTGACAACCCAAGCTGACGGTTTCGTGCCGAATTTGATCGTTGCGGCCGGAGGGCAGTTGCCGGCCGTAAAATCCGCGCTGGAAACGGCTCTGGCGCGTATGCCGCAAGTCACGGGCAGCGCGAAACGAGTCGTCGCGAGTCCGCGACTGATCACCATCTTCAATCGCGCTGAAGTCGAAATGAAGGCTTTGGGCGATGAATATATATCGACGGAGCACTTCGCTCTCGCAGTATTGCACGACTCCGCGCCCGCAGACGTTCGAAAGATTTTTTCTTCGGCAGGTCTCACGCGAAACAAATTTGAAGAAGCTGTCGCAAAAATGCGCGGGGGGCGAAAAGTGACGGATGACTCACCTGAAGGAACAATGGAAGCGCTGAAAAAATATGCGCGAGATCTGACTCAGGCAGCGAATGAAGGAAAGCTAGATCCAGTTATTGGCCGCGACGAAGAGATCCGTCGTGTGATTCAGGTTTTGTCTCGCCGGACCAAGAACAACCCGGTTCTTATCGGCGAACCCGGCGTGGGTAAGACGGCGATTGCCGAGGGGCTTGCACTGAGAATTGTGAAAGGTGATGTGCCCGAAGCTTTAAAGAACAAAAAACTGATCTCTCTCGACATGGGTGCCTTGATAGCAGGTGCGAAGTACCGCGGCGAGTTTGAAGACAGACTGAAAGCAGTCATTCGAGAAGTGACCGAAGCGCAAGGGAAAATCGTTCTTTTCATTGATGAAATGCACACACTTGTTGGTGCTGGGAAGTCGGAAGGATCTATGGACGCCGGGCAGCTGCTTAAACCAGCGCTCGCGCGCGGTGAGCTCCGCTGTATTGGCGCCACGACGCTGGATGAATACCAGAAGTACATCGAAAAAGATGCGGCTCTCGAACGGCGTTTCCAGCAGGTCATGGTCAACGAACCATCTGTAGAAGACGCGGTGACGATTTTGCGTGGCTTAAAAGAGAAGTATGAGGTTCATCACGGTGTTCGCATTCGAGATTCAGCGTTGATCGCAGCCGTAAAGCTCTCACACCGCTACATCACATCGCGCTTCTTGCCAGATAAGGCGATCGATTTAATGGATGAGGCTGCAAGCCGTCTCGCCATTGAAATCGGGAGCGTACCCGCAGAAGTCGACACGCTTGAGCGCGAGCGCATGCAGCTTCAAGTCGAGCGCGAAGCGCTTCGCCGTGAAAAGGATGAAGCGAGCACTGACCGACTTGAGCTGATTGAAGAAGAGCTGAGTATTCTTGACGAAAAAGTTTCGAAACTCCGCTCGCAATGGGAAGCCGAAAAGAAAGGCATCAACGAACTCAAGGACACCAAAGAAAAAACTGACTCTGTGCGGATGGAAATTGAACGTGCAGAACGCGCGGGACAATTGGAAAAAGCAGCCGAATTGAAGTACGGGAAGCTTCCTGAGCTCGAACGCAAATTGAAGCTATTAAATGAACAGGCAGAGGCGAAGCAGCCTTCTGGCGAAAGAATGCTTCGAGAAGAAGTGGGTCCAGAAGAAATCGCTGAAGTTGTAGCGAAGTGGACCGGCATTCCTGTTTCCAGAATGCTTTTAGCCGAGCAAGAACGGCTATTGAAAATGGAAGAAAGCTTGCGCAAGCGAGTCGTTGGTCAGGATCACGCCTTGGAAGTAGTTGCGGATGCTATTCGTCGAGCGCGTGCGGAAATTTCCGATCCCAATCGGCCAGTGGGGACTTTCCTATTTCTCGGTCCAACAGGTGTCGGAAAAACGGAAACTGTTAAAGCGGTTGCAGAATTTCTATTCGATACCGATCAAGCAGTTATTCGCATCGATATGAGTGAGTACATGGAAAAACACTCCGTCGCTCGTCTCGTCGGCGCGCCTCCGGGATATGTTGGATATGAAGAGGGTGGGCAGCTGACGGAGCAAGTGAGAAGAAAGCCCTACTCGGTCATTTTGCTAGACGAAGTTGAAAAGGCGCACCCGGATGTTTTCAATATTCTCTTGCAAGTGCTTGATGAGGGCCGCTTGACAGATGGTCAGGGTCGCACCGTTGACTTCAAGAATTCAGTGATGGTCATGACTTCCAATATCGGTTCGCATGCGATCATGGATCCAGAGCTGACAAAAGAAAAACGCGATGCCATCATTCAAGAGGCTCTACATGGTCACTTCCGACCAGAGTTCTTGAACCGTATTGATGAGACGGTTGTGTTCAATCAACTGAAAGCGGATCAGCTTGACGGAATCGTCAGCATTCAACTTGATACAGTCGTGAAACGTTTGGCTGAAAAGAAGGTCGAACTCGTGTTCTCGGCGGATGCGAAACGCTGGTTGGCGGCAAAAGGTTACGATCCTGTCTTTGGTGCGCGACCACTTAAAAGAGTCATACAGGGTTCAGTCTTGAACCCTCTGGCTAAAGATTTGATCGCGGGAAAAATTAAGGCTGGAGAAAAAGTCACTGTAGGAGTGAAGGAGAGTGGGGTCGGCTCCGGCCTCAGTTTCATCACAGAACAGTTGCATTAGTAGTCGAAGACAAGTTCGTGAAGAGGCTTTTGTGTGGCTAGACGGTGACAATTCTGGCGCAGCTTATAGCCAGTTTGGCTTAAAAGCAGAGTCAAATTGAGCTCTGAAATTGGCGGCGCCGTTGCACCGTAATTGCACCGTGTTTCTTCGATGAACCTAGCTTTGAGTCGCCTGGCAGCGGTGGTCTTCCTCTCTTTTGTGATTGCTCATTCGGCGATCGCCGGAACGGTCATCACCGATGATGTTTACCAAGTCTTACCAGGCGCATTAGACTCCATTGGCATCAACACCAAGGAATCGTTCATTTACTCGAATCTAGCTAAGGTCGCTGTTGGCGCACTTAAGCAAAATGTCATTCCGTTTGTCGATTCCTCTGATGCCAATAG
>JAXMMN010000717.1:0-2544 GCA_034366485.1 Bdellovibrionales bacterium | reverse complement strand
TACAGGGTCAGCGATTTATTTCAAGCGATCGAAGGGAAAAATCGATTGGTTTCAGCGGCAGCTGAACCAGCGGCACTCGTTCTTCAATGCGGAGCTACAGCTGCTGAATGGCCTCTAGCAATTCAGTTCGCTTGCAAGGCACGCAACCCACTTTGCCAACCACGACTCCGGCCGCAATATTCGAAAGCGCCGAGGCCTCAACGAGAGAAAAACCAGAACCCCAAGCAAGCGCCAAAGCCGCGATCACCGTGTCGCCGGCACCTGTGACATCGAAAACTTGTTTAGCATTGGTCGGCAAATCGGTGATTTTTCCGTTTTCAAAAACTCGCATGCCGTCGCGACCGCGAGTGATGACCATTGTCTCCGATTGAATCCCCTGCATCAGCACTCGGCCAATTTCATTTAATGTGTCATTGCTGGCGCGAAGTTCATCAGCGCCGATCCCAGAAAGCGCAACCGACTCGTCGTGATTGGGCGTCATGAGGTCGACACCACGATAAAGTGCAAGAGGCGTCGAGCGGTAGGGGTCTGCCAAAATTCGAATCCCTTTTTTTCTTCCCATCGCGACAACTTTGGCGACAAGTCCTTCGCTGATCACACCCTTCGCATAATCTTGAACAATCAAGGCGACCACGTTGGGGGATTGAAGAGCTTTCGCCACTTGTTCGATGACAAGCGTTTCAATTTCGGGCGACAAAAACTTCCGTTTTTCATAGTCGACGCGAACGATGTGATGGTTCTGAACCATGACTCGAAGCTTGCGAGTGGTCGGCCGACTTCGATCGACGACAAGATGTTCAATTGGAACGTCGGCGGCTTTGAGGAGATCTTTCAAAAGTCCCGCGCCAGAATCGTCGCCGATCACCGAGACCAAACGCGGAATCCCACCAAGCCCGCTTACATTTTGTGCAACGTTGGCAGCTAACCCAAGGCGCGACTCTTCCTTCTCAACTTCTACGACTGGGACCGGTGCCTCGGGGCTAATGCGGCGCACCTGGCCAAGAGTGTATTCATCGACGCCCACGTCGCCAACGATGACGACTTCCCGTCCATTCAACTGAGGCAGTCCCGCCGTCAAACTTTGCGTGAAATCTTTCATGGCCATACGAGTCACTTGCGTCATGGCCCAACACAATCACGAAGGCGGCGCTAAATCAACTTTCTGGCAACAACGGAATTGAAATGCGACTTGCCATGCTAGTGGGAGTCACTTTTAATAGCGGGTCGAAAGCGGGACCTACAGGGGGAACTATGGCCGGATCCGGTATTTCTACGTCTAGTGCATCACAAAACGACTCGACACATTTCTACCACGCAAGTGAAGAGCTTTATCGTGGCGATATGTTCGACAACACCATCAAAATTCTCGACGATGCAGCGAAGGTCGTGAACTGCGATCCGAACGTTTTAGCGCGCGTGAAGCGCCCGAAAAAAGCGATCATCGTGTCTGTTCCAGTTCGCATGGATGATTACACCGTCAAAGTTTTCACCGGCTATCGCGTGCAACACTCATCGACGCTCGGGCCCTACAAAGGCGGCATCCGTTATCACCAAGAAGTGACGCTTTCAGAAGTTGCAGCGCTTGCGACGCTAATGACCTTCAAATGTTCACTTCTCAATCTTCCGCTTGGCGGCGGCAAAGGCGGAATCACTGTCGATCCGTTGAAGCTCTCAAGAACGGAAAAACAAAATCTCACCCGCCGCTACACGTCTGAGCTAGGAACCTTGATTGGTCCACAAGTTGATATTCCCGCTCCCGACATGGGAACCGACGCCCAGACTATGGCGTGGATGATGGATACCTACTCGCAAGAAGTTGGTTTCGCGCAGCCTGGTGTTGTCACCGGTAAACCGGTCGAAGTTGGCGGGTCGCTTGGACGCAACGGCGCGACCGGCCTAGGCGTTGTCTTCATCGCAGAAAAAGCACTTGAAAAGCTTGGCATGAAGATGAACCAGACGACAATGGTCGTTCAGGGCTTCGGAAACGTCGGAAGCCACGCCGCACTTTATGCTTACGAGCGCGGTGCGAAAGTTTTGGCAGTCAGCGACGTCTCTGGCGGAATCCACAATCCGAACGGATTGGATATCCCAGCACTTTTGAAGTGGGTCACTGAGAATAAAGTCATCAAAGGCTTTCCACACGCAGAGCCGATTTCGAACGAAGCTTTGCTTGAACTAAAATGCGATGTCCTCGCTCCATGTGCGATGGAAAACCAAATCACAGAAGCCAACGCGGCGAAGATTCAAGCGAAGATCATTGTTGAAGGCGCCAACGGGCCAACGAACAACGTGGCGACAAAAATCCTGCACGATCGCGATGTTCTGATTTGCCCGGATATCTTGGCAAACGGCGGTGGCGTGATCGTTTCTTATTTCGAATGGGTACAAAGTCTTCAGTACTTCTTCTGGACGGAGAGCGAAGTAAACGAACGCATGCGACAAGTCATTGTCGGCGCGTTCGACAAAGTCTGGGAACTGAAGGTCGAAAAGAAAATCGACATGCGAACGGCGGCAATGGGACAAGCCGTGCGACGACTTGAGCGA
>JAXMMN010000716.1:0-1984 GCA_034366485.1 Bdellovibrionales bacterium | reverse complement strand
AAAGCGGCGGTTCGTCGCCTTCACATCAATTGTTTCGTATTTTCTATTGAGCGAATCTTTATAGGCCCTGTATTGATCGCGATTCATCGCTTCAAAGGTGAAGTCCTTCGAGTAAGCACCGATATAGGCTTCGATATTTTTTCCTGACCACGCACCAAGCCAGGACTCAAAGGCCGATTTTAGATCACCACTTGTCTCCGTCGCAAGATGCTCGGGCTTCAACTGGTCATAAATTATCACTGTCGTGATGGGTGTCTGAATGTATTCAGAAATTTCCTTGATTCGAATATCATCCACGACGACACAGCCATCCGAGTCTTGCGGGCGGGCAAGACGATCGGGATCGTCTGTCGAATGCAACATGATATCAAAGCCCGTCTTTTTTTCTCGGCGGTCAAACGCGTTTGGATAATCGATGTAAAAAGCCATCGCACCAAACTTAGGTTTCAAGTTTTGCCGACCATATTTCGCTGAAAATCGGTAGATACCTTCTGGAGTTTTTTGATCGCCCTCAATTTGCTTGTCGCCTGAATTCTTACCGATCGTCACTTTGTAGGTTTTAAAAATCTCTAGACCATTTTTGTAATTGGCGAGATGCAATTCATACTTAGCCTTATCGACGATCACGACCGGCAAGCTCTCGGCCGCGCCAGTTGTGGCTGCGACTGCAGCGGTGGCCGACGCCTCGACCGGACTAAAAAGCAGTGCCAGCAATAAGAGTTTAGTTTTCATTCTCAGGCTGAATCGTGTATCCATAACACCCTAAGATTGATGGTTTTTAGTCGACAACGCAAGAGCCAAAAAGGAATCAGTTCCGTGCAGATTGCCAGCCTTCGCACACCGATCGTCAAACGCGGCGACAGCCTGCCTGCCGTGATCTACGCCGCTCTCCAAGCGCTGAGCGATACAAATCTAGAAAAAGGCGGTCTCGAAGGAAAAATTCTCGCTGTGACATCAAAGATTGTCAGCGTCTGTGAAAATCAAATTGTTCCTCGTTCCGAAGTCTCCAAAACTGAATTGATCCGTCGCCAAGCAGATCGCGACCTTGGCGAAATCGGCTACGGATCGCGGCTGACAGTAAAAGAAAACCTACTGCTCGCTTCTGCAGGAATCGACGAATCGAACTCCGAAACTGATGACTTTATTTGCCTACCCAAAAACTCGAAGCAAAGCGCGTTCGAACTTTGGAATGCTCTTCGCTCGCGTTTTCAGCTTAAGTCGTTCGGTGTTGTAATCACGGACTCACGCACGTCACCGCTTCGACTTGGAACGACTGGCGTTTCACTCTCGCATTGGGGTTTCGATGGGCTCAAGGATCGCGTTGGTCAGCCAGATTTATTTGGTCGCCCACTACAGGTGACAAAAGTGAACCTGGTCGACGCTCTTGCCGCGGCCGCAGTACTTGTAATGGGCGAAGGTGAAGAGCAAACACCGCTCGCATTAATTTCGGAGCTCCCTGAAAACATGGTGACGTTTCACGATTCCACAGACGTCGATGAGCTTCGCGTAAAAATGGTGAACGGTGAATTTCCCACAGACCTCTATTGGCCATTTCTCGCCCCAGGCTTTCGCCGCTAAAACATCAGCTAGCTAGCTGGCACGACCATTGCCCCACCCTCTAGGCGATCGATGCAGGCTACGCCACATTGTTTGCCATTCCGAGGAAAGCCAAACTGGAACCGGGCAATTGGGCGAAATTTTCAAAACTGAAAATATTTGAAGGACTTAAACAATGCGAACCGGAAGTGTGACGACCATTGGGGCATCTCCTAAACGGATTCTCGGCTTTACATTGTCGATCCTGTTTTTTCTGTCATTTACAAGTTTCGCCCACGGCTCTCGCTGCGAAGAGCAGTTCAAGCAAGTCAAACGACCGATCGAGGAAGTCTTCTATCAAGACAAGTGGAACTCTTATCAATACGGAATGTGCCATCAAAACGTGATCCGACTCCTGAGGCAGTTCGAAAAGGAGGGCCACCCTGTT
>JAXMMN010000715.1:0-19629 GCA_034366485.1 Bdellovibrionales bacterium | reverse complement strand
CCAACCAAGACTGCGAGTCGTGGCTCAACCGCTCAATCTATTTGGAATTTCATTGCCAACGGCGATGCACGTTTTGCTCAACCTCGAACCCGCTGAATTCAACAAACTAGTCGATGACATAAAGTCGATCCAAGAGATGAGTCTCTCGAACTACAAAACTGAGACTTTCGGGAAATCTCTCAGTCATCACCCGGGTCTGCTCGCTGAATTAGAACACCCGGGCCAAACCGCAATTGCCGACAAGATAAAGTTGATGCTTGAGACCGCCGTTGGACGCAATCGCGCTTCGCTTTCCCAACCCGTCGCGAAGCAAATGCCGCAAATTGAATCTGTCACCCTGACGCTTCAAACAGAGATCAACCACTGGAAATTCACTGGTGGCTTGGTGAGATTAGGAAAATGGTCAAAGTTAGAAACTGAATTCAGTAGCCAATTTCGAAACACAAAAGATTTTGCCAGCTACGGGGTCGAAGATCTGAAGTGTGACATCCACTCGCGATGTTGGCTGACGCCAGATCCGAAACTTATTCAACTGCCACTCAATCCAACCGGCTTTACCCTTGCCTCCATTTTTCAGGACGATTTACAGTACGCGGCCGAGCAAGTTCCAGGGCGCAGAAGTCGCACGACTCTCGAAACAGCTGAACTGATTGACCTTCCCTCCGCCACTCACTTCTTCAACACGACGTGCGTCAGCTGCCATCAATCTGGAAATCTAAGGGACTCAAAGTCGCGACTTTTTCCCAACGCCTTACCCTCTGGCTTAACGCCCTTTGTTTCTAAGGCCTACTCCTCACCTTTCACCAACAACATCATTAACTTTGGGTACTTCGGAGCGAATGCTCGAGTATCGACGCGGACAGCAGCCGAATCGCTTGATGTCGCAAATCGAATCAACAATTTGAAAAAGTGGCAGAACCCAGGTCCCGAAATCAGAGATTTCGAGGGATTTTGGAGCTGCATTCGCAATGAGTCCAATAGTCAAAAGTGCTACGCCAACTTCAAAAGGGGAGAAGAAAATAAATGAAAGCGATTTTATTAGCCGCTTGTTTCGTATTTACTTGTGGGTCGATCGGCCTTGCCACACGCGCTGAGGCACAATCAGTACCAGCTGATTACTACAGCCTGAAGCGTCTGGATAAACTAGGAACATGTGCTCTCGGTACGATCCAGGAAGTAAACGCGGAACTCGCACTTTCGCACTTGAAGGCGTTCACTTGGTGGAATGTAAAGGACCAGCTCGAACAGATTCACCCTGATTACATCAGCTGGCATTCTTCAATTGCCGGTCTTTTGGAAGTTATGCCTCACCTTAAGCCCTATGTTCCCGCCCAAAGTGGTCAGTGGACGGCGAAGAATTATGTCGAAACTTTGGCTTTCCTCGCGTCTGCAAATGACATTGATAAATACGAAGTCGAACCGACTCGCGTCGACTGCGTCGGCGATAGCTCCGTTGTATTGGTCAATGAATTCCGCGGCCTACAGATTCGTCGCGACCCAGCCACCGGCTGTGTGACCCACGGGGTACCCTTCGGTTCGCCCGTGAAAATCATGATTGAACTTCGCGACTATCAAGCTTCGCCAGCGGCACCTAAAAAACGCTTGGTCTATCGATCGATGTCGAGCTTGGACGACAAAGTCTCCGCGGAGGTTCGAGTAAAGCTTGCGGAAGTCGTCAAGGGCCCGCCAAACATGCCAGACAACCCAAGCACCTGTAAGACACCGGCGCAGATTTTACGTGAATTCAAAGATCAAGCCGGAATGCCTTAACAACTGACCGGGATCGAGACTCTTGAATGGCGCCGAACGATTCTCTTAATCGATCGGCGCTAGGTCGTAATTTCACCTAAACTTTTTGCCCATTGGTTATCGGTCGCCGTACCTGTATAGATCTTAGGCATGAAACACATCCTATCGTTCTTCTCGGTCGTCGTAGTGCTCGCCTCTTCAAACTCGTCCCTTGCCGGAATCGCAATGTCGCGTGATTCAAAATCGGGCTGTGATGTGTACAGGATCACCACTTCAGAACAGCCTGTGACTAAGTCAGAAGAACTTGTCTCTGACGCCTATGCATCTGGTTTTTCGATGCGAAATGCGGCCGTCAACTTCGAATCAAAGTCTGTGAAATTGGATGTCGTTGCAGTCGTTCGAATTGGATTCAACGACCGACCAGCAGGTTCGACGACTTGGATCTCGGCGAATCAACCGAACTTCAATTCCTTGCTCAACTCGCTCAATCGAACAGTTTTTCTTTACTCAAAGGTCTGTGTCGCACCCACTGGTCAAATTCTTTGGGCTGAGTAGTTTATGCGATTCGCCCTACTGACCTCGATATTTATGATCGGTGCCTTCTATTCCTCTGATAGCTCTGCGAAGCACTACAACGTGTTGAAACTGAGCTGTGAAATCTCGGGAAGCGAAGTAAGTCTAACGCCAGTTGATCAGCCAGGACCAAGAATTCAAAAGATCTCCTACAGCGACAAGATCAAATATGTCGTGGATAAAATAGTTTACGTAAGTGACGGCCCAGCCGCAGTTGTTTTACCGATCAGCTTCACAACCGCCGTTAACGAGCACGACTTCCCGTTCGACTCGCCGGTTGCTTCGAACGAAGCCACGGAATTCTTGCCTACTGCGTTTGAACAATTCCTTGCACCGGCGCAAATTCGCATCTCCAAACCATCCGCGCAAACGACCGTGACTTTGGATTTTTCGCGCGAACAGGTCATCGAACTTCTGCATGCAATGGGATCTCCGACTGCTGAAACCTTTTATCATTCAAGTGAGAGTGGTTTCGCTTCTGTCGACTTTTTGAGAACTCGTTACTTTTTGCCGCCGGGACAAATGAAGGGAAATAAACCAGCCAAGGGCGCCGTTACCTCAAGTCGCGACTTACCTATTGAGTTCACTGGTTGGTTTGGCCGCCAAGATCTTGAAACCTGCTATCAAATTGATCCCCAAAACTTCGATGCACCGGAAGATCTCTACTATAACGGATTGGCCTATCATCTCTGCGGCTCGTGCAACGTGGATCTTTTAGAGTCATCATCCAAAGCGTTTGCACCATAAAAAGAAGCTCTACGGATCTATTTCGTTATTGCGAAAGAGCATTCTCAAACGATCGGAAGCTTTTTGAATGCTTTCGCTTGGGACCCACACCTCTTGAGTGCGTCGCTGTTGATTGTCGGGAGTTCCTATAAAGCTCGACACTCCATTTCTAATTTCCGTTCGAATTCCGTCTTGACCAAGAATGGCGCAACAACGCTTCACGCGAGAGTCGTCGAGATCGTAAATCATGAAGACGTGTAAAAGAACTTGTCCTGATGCGTTCTGCTTCATTGGCGGATCAAAGCGATCGGTACGCTTGGGAGACGAATAGGACTTGATCTCTAGATGCAATAGCAAATCATAAATCGAGCGAAGCACCGCCTGTTCTTTTTCTCGGTAAAGCGGATCGCGTTGAGAAACTAAACTAGATTCAAGCAGCCTGAAGCCAATTCTGTTTTCAGAAAATTCACAATCAAGGACAAGGGGAAAATCTTTTGTCATGAGTTGAAACCTGACAAATGGCGACGACGATTTTTCGTCCGTTCCCCACTCGACGTGATTTCGGTATTCTCCTTCGCTAACACTGGTGATTGCGGACGTCGATCGCAGTCTCGCGACGTACCAACCGAACGTACGATTGTTGGCGATTTCGAAGAAAACTTCGTGGGAATCAAATATTTGCGGCTTACTTGTCATGACTATTCCCTACTTCTCTAGCGGCCAAAGCCAAGGGCCGGGCGTGGTGAATACACCACCGAGGCGACCAGGCTTAACTCCGCAATGTTAAGGCTCGACCTGAAAGCGCCAATTCCTACCGTGACGGAGGACTGATCACTCTCTTGAAAGGACATTTTCAGCCGACCGAAGAGATAAGCGGCTTCTGCAAGGTGGTCAGTTCCGTGAAAACGATTGCTTTGCAGTAATACACCAAAAGCGAGACCCGACAAAAAACCTCCGGCATCTTCTCCGAGTGCAACACTCAAGTAATCTCCCTTGTCACCTCCCGGATTCAGCAAAACAGAACTTCCTAGTTCATAGATCCTGCGCGAGCGATTTTCGATTGCGTCGAAATAGGTTTGAGTCCATCGGACGGAAGCAAATTTACGTTTGTAGCCTAGAAACATTTGGAAACTGAGATCCGTGTAGCCAAGCTCACCTTGGCATTCCACCTGATCACAATCCTGCCCACGGGTATCTACAAACCGACGCCCCCACGCGCGACGAAGATCTACTCCGAGGATTGAGATCGGAAACAATTCGAGACCGACTTTTCCTTCATAAACAGAAGGCGAAACGACGGCGATACTATAGGGCCGAATAAACCCAAAGAACGGCGTCTTTGCATCGCCCCATAGCTTCTGACTGTACCCGACGTTGGGATTTACCGAGAGCCCAGGGGCATAAGTTCGCGCGAGTGCCGTCACATGCGCGTCCCACCGGCTGTCTTCTTGAGCCAAAGACGGTAGCGGTAAGAGCCAAAAAAATAAAATGTAAAAGACAAACGGCCGCTGGTTCATATAAACAAACGGTAAACGAAGAGCCATGCAATGGAAACGACAATCAGATGAAAAAGTTGAGCATACGACCGGCCACGCAGCATGACGCAAAAGAAATTCTTCGATTCATAAAAGCGCTAGCTGAATATGAAAAGCTTCAGGATGAGGTTCATGCGACAGAAACTAAACTCATTGAGACATTGTTTCCACGGTCAGGAAAACCCGCTGCCGAAGTTCAGCTAGCTTTTCTTGATGAAACACCCGTTGGCTTTGCCCTTTATTTTTCGAACTATTCGACCTTTTTAGCTCGATCAGGAGTCTACCTAGAGGACCTCTTCGTCGATCCCGAAGCACGAGGCCAAGGGGTTGGCGAGGCACTTCTTCGAAAAGTAGCGTCGGTCGCAGTAGAACGAGGTGCCGGCCGCCTCGAATGGTCCGTCCTTGACTGGAACAAACCTGCGATCGACTTCTACCGAAGGCTTGGTGCAAATCCCATGAGTGAGTGGACCACGTTTCGTGTGGATGGCGCGGCCCTTCAGGCTTTGGGTTCTGGCGATGCCATGAAGATTGCTTTAATGAGATGAATGGAGCATTGGCTTAACACATTCATTGGACGGCTTGCCTTCGCTGCGATTCTAACTTCGCCAATGATTTCGCATGCACAGTTTGAAGATGTGTCAGCTTTCGATCCGATTGCCAAATCGGTCGCGCAAATTGAACTGCCAATCAGCGGCACCGGCTTGGGAAAGTGTTCAGCCGCATTTGTACGCGTCGACGCGGTCGTGACCGAAACTCATTGCGTGATTAATGAGGACATCACTCACCGAGTCCTCGTGGGGACAGGACCAAACTACAACAATCGAGTCATTTTTCTGTCCAGAAAAGTCGTGGTCCCAATACGATTTCAAAAGCCCGATGTTGCAATTCTATTCCTGAAGGCTAAAGCAGGTGAAACTCTCGCCGATCGGCAACAGCTTGTCGAACCGCTGACCATCGCGAGCACACCAGAATACGCTTGGCGGGTGGACCGCGCCATGTCGGTTGTTGCATTTGGGCACAGAGACGGCGACACACGACTTCGCAGACACAGTCGAATAGGCACGGTGTTTCCGTGGTTAGCAATGAAGAAGGTCGTCTCACCAAGAACCCAAGGGGCCTACGTAGTCCCAGGCGATTCCGGCGGGGCAGCTCTTATTTCCACTCCAACGGGATGGAAGCTCTGGGCGCTCGTTTGGGCCATAGATCTAGATCGCGATATGTTTCTACACGTACACGCTTTTCAAAAATGGATTCAAAAGACTTTAGCTGCAGAACCGATAGACCTAAAGTAGCGCTAGCGCTTTCGAAGAGAAAGAATGTCTTTTGGAAGTCGTGACACGAGGTCGCTTGCCAGCAAACTCAAGTGATCATTCCCTGCTTTTATCCAGCGATCTGCCTGGAGACCATGAAGAAACACTCCAAGCTTAGCCGCCTCTTCTGCAGGTAAATTTTGAGCAAGAAGCCCCGCAATGATCCCTGTCAAGACGTCGCCGGTCCCTGCTTTCGCAAGTGCCGAATTGCCAGACGTGTTTATCCACACGATCGACTGCGACGCAATCAAGGTGCGATCACCTTTCAAAATGACCAAACAGCCAAACTTGGCCCTTGCGATCCGCACATACTTTTCACGATTTAAATGGATCTCTTTTGCTGGGACCTTTAATAGCCTCGAAAGCTCAGCTTCATGAGGGGTCATAATCCACCACGACGGGAAACGTCCATCCGATGTATTATAAAACTGCGCCACAGCGTTGAGCGCATCGGCATCGAGAACGACCGGTGTCGACGTACGACTTAGCTTTTTTATCAATCGCCAAATCAGGCGCCGAACCGCAGGCTTTTTCCCAAGCCCCGGCCCCACAGCAATCGCCGAGTACTCTTTCGCAAAATCGGAACGCAAGAGTGCCGCGTCGAAATCGCCCATTAAAAAATCTGGACTCTTGCCGATAAAGGTTCGCAATTTTCTACCGTCGGCCGCCGCGATGGTGACATAGCCTGAACCTATTCGAGCGCACGCCTGTGCCGCCAAAACTGCAGCTCCCAAGTATTTTCCGCTTCCGGCCACGATCAGGCTTCGTCCGCCGTGGGATTTATTTTGCTTGGCGGTTCGCCGCGGGAGATGACGACGAACATCGGCGCCTATGATCTTCCTACGGCTTAATTTCGCACTCACGTGCGCCCTTTCGAATCGGATTCAGGTATGCCCTCTGGATCAGCCTCCATGATCATGGCCGCCAGCACCGCTGTGAAACAGACATAAATCGCTGTCCCAGCCAACATCATGAAAATCGCAAGTATGCGGCCAAGCAGCGTGACTGGAACGATATCACCGAGGCCTACCGAGGTCATGAGCGTCACAGTGAAATAGAGAGAATCAAAAAATGTGACGAGCTTTGAATTGTAATCGACTTCGGCCCAATAGAAGACTGCAGCGAAAAACAGCTGGGCCGAAATGCTTAGCGTTACCATATAGATCATAACCGGACGCTTGAGGCTTATCAGGAATTTACGGGTGTAACCCATCATGAATCGGTGATGACTTCGCAACATACTGAAATGCTATTGCCTCCTCCCATCGAACCGCAAGCACCCAAGTGCCGAAATTGGGCCGGGCACCTTGGAGAAAGGTGAAATCCCTAAAGCCTCGGTCCGTCGAGGCACCAAAACTTGAAACAGTCGGGACCTGTTTTAACCGTCGCGAAGTGACCCAAGTGACGGAATTGGGTCTTGGCAGTCGCTAAGCGCTGCGCCCGCTCCGTGGTCCTCACTCTGCAATAAAATGGTTCGAAATCAAATTTCGCATTATTAATCGAGGAAAGGACCTCTACTCATGGCCCTCAATACAAAGAAATCATCGCCCCAAAAGTCACCAGTGGCGATCGCCGCAACCTTAACCGCAGTACTCGCACAACTTTCAAGCTTAGCGGCAGCTCCAGCCTTCGCGCTCAATGCGAAAATCGACCTGGCGACTGAAAAGACCATCCGGGAATCAAGGACCACCGTCGAGGTTTTGCAAAAAACTGCGAACCAGGGAGCAAGAGTCGCCACAGGTGTTGAGGCGTTTGCTTCGGATGCTCGCAAAAGTAAGCTGATGATTCCCTACTTCTTCCAAGTTCCAAGATCCGAGTTCTCACCGATCCCTGAGTCCGTTTTGCAGAACGGTTCGAAGGTTACGGTCATCGATCAAGTTCGAATGAATTGGGTCAATGGCCAGCGCCGCGGCGTAAAGGTGCCGATGGTCAGAAATCTCAACGATCTTGTCGGTCTTCGCTGGACACTTGTTCCACAAGCGACCGACAAGGCTGGACGATTTCAATCTGCAACAGCCCTCGGTGGCTCAGGCATGGTTCAAACTGGTGACGTGATTTTGAGCTTCCGAAAAGAATGGTACGGCAGTCTTCCCTACTCGCATTTACAGTTGGGCGTCAGTCACGCCGGTGTTGCGTTGATCGACAAAAATCAAGACGGCACGGCAACTGTTCGCAACGTCGATATGCCTCTCGATGTCGAAACCTGGGGCGGCGCTGGAAATGATCACTTGTCTTCGAAGCACTATGTCGAAGCACCGTATCTTCACATCGTTCGTCCAACAGCATTGCATGACGGCGAGAACGACGCTCAGGAAAGGAAAAACGTTGAGGGATGGCTTCGTCTGATTCGCCAAAACGCCTCAAAGTTTTATAAGAACCCGATGACTTTCAATAGCGACTACATGACTTCTAACTACAAGAAGTCAGCAGACGGAAAAGAAGATCTGACTTTTGTATCAGATCTCGCGCGACTCGCACTTGGTGGACGCATTCAAGGTCAGTACGACGCCAAAAAAGGCTATTCGATGTACTGCTCCGAATTTGCTTGGATCATTTTATCGCTTAAAGATTGCGATCCAACGACGGAAAAGGATGCCTTCTTGCGTGGCGAGACTCCGTCCTGCGTGAAATCCATCATGGCACCAATGCCTGTCTTAGGAAATAACCACATGGCGCTCACGTTCCCCGATGGATCGAAGCGATCTTTGGATGGTTCACCAGTCGAAGCTGGACTTGCCGATGGCGCAATGATGATTGCTGACAAAATGACGGAACTCACCGAGTCACCTGCTCGCCGAAACGCGTTCATCCTTGGCACCTTCACTACAGCAGATGGAAAGCCGGAGCACATTTCAAGTGGACACTTAAATGTTCAAAAAGGAATTTTGGCGAAGAACCCACTTTTCTTTGAACACTTGAAAAGCTACTTCATGTTGACCGGCAATGTGATGCGCATGAATCCAATGGCTCTTAGCGATTCAGACAAAGCGCAGATTCAGCAGATGGTCGGACTTCAACTTGGCTTCAACGAGCGATTAGAAATGAATGCCGACGGAACACCAGTTCTTCGTGGCGGTCAGCCAGTGTTAAAACAAGGCCCCCTCAACTACTCGCCAACAGCCTTTCTCGTTCACGCTCTTTTGCCGCGCGGCGATAAGTTGAAATCGTTTAGCTACGTAACATCTGTGATGTTTATGCCTGAAGCGCAACGCAAAATGGTCGAGGCACAACTGAAAAACATGAATTGATCTTGAATCTCTATCGAGATCAATGATTGAAGAGGAGATATGAGAATATCTCCTCTTTTAATTTTGGCTTCGCTTTTTTCGATTCTTGTCACCTTTTCTTTAGGCGCTGAGGCGGCGCCCGATTATCAAGACGGCGATCTGATTTTCCATCAAAGCCAAAGCGCCCAGTCAAAGGCCATTCACGAAGCAACGGGGTCCCCTTGGAGTCACGTCGGTGTTTTGTTTGAAGATCGCGGAACTTGGTATGTCGCCGAAGCGTCACAGCCGGTTCGGATAGTGACACTGAAATCATTCATCGCCCGCGGTCGCGGTAACCACTATCGCACTTACCGTCTTCCCGGAGTGACACCGGCGCAGAAACAAGTATTAAGGGACGAAATCGGAAAAATGATCGGTGGCAATTACGACCTCTATTTCGAGTGGTCGGATGATTTGATTTATTGTTCCGAACTGGTTTTCAAAGCTTTCGTCACAGCAACCGGCATTGAGCTAGGAACTCTGCAAAAGTTCAAAGATCTTAAACTCGATGGACCATATGTTAAAGAACTCATCCGGCGCAGAATTCAAGACACTGGAAGAACGTTGAATCTCGAAGAACCGATCGTCACACCCGTGAGTCAGATGCTTGATGGAGATTTGAAACTGATCATCAAGACAGGCCCATAACTAGACCGAGGCAATGCCCTAAGGTCGCGTGACCTTGTAAATCTTGAACGTGCTGCTGACGGAATCAAAACGATGATAATAAAGCGTCTTGCCGCCATCATCGATCGTGAGTGACGGGCCTTCAGGAAAATTATTAGTAATCCCAGAAACCACCTGACCAGCCGCAAAGACCTCGGAGGTCGAATTTCGTTTCGCGATCATGACTCGAAAATCTGTGCCCGTTGGCGCTCCGCTTGGAAACAACGTATAGAATAATTCTTTTTTGTCAGAACTCAACGCACCCGCATACACGGTGCAACCAGCACGATTGATATTTTGAAAAACTGACTGCCCATCTGAACGCGAGAGCAGCGAACGCGAGGAAACATCGAAGAGCTCTAACCGACTGGAATCCGGATAGGCTTTGCCGCTGAAACTTGCGCGCGAAACAACGGCCAGAGTTCCGTCCCACGAAACGTCGAGATCCATGTCCAGCGCACCCGCAACTGTTCGTTTAATGCTTGTATCTGCTGCCGCGACCGAATTGATTTCAAGCGAACTTGGACCCAGAACCGACAAGACTCCGGAAAAAAGTGTTTGAGAATTTGAAGCGTAGTCGCGAGTCGAAATGAAATAAAAGTTTCCGCTTGAATCAATCGCCGGCACTCCGTCGAGGTATCCATTTGCGACAGTTCCCGGGACGGTACCAATATAGTTGTAAACCGTTGCCGATTGTCGAATGGCATAGTGAACATTCATGTTCGTATCACTCGCCGGTTTATCATTGAAAAACAAAACGACTTGATCGTGGGAAATTCGCGGCTCCATTGCATTACCGGTAAAACCAGAAAGTGAGATCTCAGTTTCGCCGCTAAACTCCGTATTCGTTTGCAATCCGCCGAGACAAGTCGCCGTCACCACCGACTCTTCCGGTGTCGGAGTGCAGCTTGCACCAGTTCCAATCGCGAGACCTATCGCTGCTAAAATAAATGCTTTCGACTTCACATCTACTATTGGGCTTTGTCGGGACGCCCGACGTCAACCATCCGGCCCGATTGAGACGAATTTTCGGTGCGTCTCAATATGAAACGGTCTTTGTTCGCTGTCGAAGTTTCAACCAGCTATTCAGAATTTTAACAGCGAACCAAGCTTATCGACATTGTGCCAATCAACGGCAGGCATGAACCGTGAAACCCTCTCATTCCATCAACGGGGGATTCATATGAATTTGAAACTACTTGGTTCGTTAGCTTTGACAGCAGTTCTGGTGCTGTCCTATCAAAACTGCTCAAATTCAATGTCCTTTGACGGTGCCGAAGCGTCTTTCTCAAAATCGGAGACGGATGGCGCTGCTGGAGATCAAGATCCTGTTGCTGGCGATCCTTCCAACCCTATCAACGCCATGCCGCCGAACGAAGAGGACGATCTCGACACTGATATCGACTACGACCACGAAGGCCGACGAATGGCATTCAGCTGTGTCACGGGCGCAAAGTTTGGTTGGGATGAAGCCGCGCTAAAAAACGCGAACGACTTGAACTTGAAAAACAAGTGGGGCTTTTTGTTTCACTACGCTCGCCCCATCCGCAACGTCAGCGTCGAAAACATACGTGGTTCCGTCGCAATCAAAAACTCCTATCGCACGATCCGCTATGACAACGTCAGTGGCGTGGTGTCTTACCTCCGATCTTTGGAGGTCGATAAGGTTTCAAACGTTCAGTCGATGATAAGTTCAACCGCCTCCATCAAACTTTTAGAACTATCAAACATCAGATCTGCTTATGTCTGCGCCAGCGGACAAGAGATTGGAAAGATCGATAACCTCGAAGGTGGATTCATAAAACTGCGCGGTCGCCAGCCTGCGTCAACGACTTCGCCGAATGCGAAAGCTGCGGAGATTTCGAATATCAAGGCGGGCTTCACGTCTGTCTACAAACTCGATGTTGCTAAGTTTCAAAACGTCGAAGGCGAATTGATCATTCGAAACTCGCGCATCACGAGCCTTGAGAACATCAAAGGTGGTCTCACGTTGATCAATTCAACAGTTGATCTCCTTAAAAATGTAGAAGGCGTCGTTCGCACAAAAAATTCTACGATCACCACAGAAGAGAATGTCACTGCGAGACGTGTGAATCTTCGGTAACTGGAGACAAATCTCCACCACTCGTCCTACAAGTGAGGGCTTCGAATCAACAAGTCCTCACGACTTCCGTGCAGCGAAACAACTCAGGCCGTTCGTTAAAGACTTTCAAAAACAGTAGCTAACCACTCTGTCTCGCTCATGATTTCATTAAAATTGTAGCCGGTGTCATTTCGTACCAATTCGAATTGGTACATGACGTGCTCAAGGTGTTTCCCATCACCGCCTCACTCATGAGGTTTCAGGTGACTAGGGGGAATAAATGAAGAGTCGTTTTGCGTTATCAATTATGGGTTGTCTTGTTTCGATTGCTTCCGCACTTGGATCAGCAAGTTCTGCATCGGCGAACATCGGGTTACAACTTGGAATGCCTGGCTACGGTGGCACTGGCTGTCCAGCGAATTCGGCAAGCGTGACACTTTCACCCGATCAATCTTCGCTTTCAATTTTGTTCGATCAATATGTAGTTGAAGCTGGAAACGGCCGACAGTTCGATCGAAAATCCTGCAACATCGCGATTCCCGTTCGAGTCCCACAGGGATATTCGATTTCGGTTTTCCAGGTCGATTATCGCGGTTTCAACTCTCTTCCGGCCGGAGCGCGATCGACGTTTAACGTCGACTACTTCTTCGCAGGAAGCCGCGGAGTTCGCCAGTCAAAAACATTCTGGGGACCTTCTGCGAACCTCTACGAATTGACTGATCACCTAACTGCCGAAGCAGTTGTGTGGAGTGCGTGTGGTGCGGAAACAAACCTTCGTGTGAACACGAACATGTTTGTACAAACAAACCGCCGCGGTGAACTCGCAATGTCGACCGTTGACTCTGCAGACGTCACTTCAGGCCTTGTTTACCACATCTCATGGCGCCGTTGCCGATAGTCGAGAAAGTTCGTGAAACTCCTGGCGAGACTCAAACCAAAAGTCTCGTACTCTAAAAGATTCTTGAAAATTTCCTTCGGCCGGAGGCGAAAACGCCTTCGGCCCCTTCACCAACCGCCGGAGGATCCCGTGTTTTTTCCAATGCTAAAAATCGTTGCCGTGTCAGCAGCATCCATCCTTCTCGCTTCGCCTCAACTGTCTCATGCGCAAACAGATGATACCGGAAATTTCACAGAGGGAGATCTCGGCGCTCCACCGAATACTGATTCGGAATCTGTACCTGGCCTCTTGATGCACCAACCTTCATATTCGGGAACTGGCTGCCCTGGAGGTTCGGCGACAGCCGTTTTGTCACCAGATGGAAAAACATTGTCTGTTCTTTTTGATTCGTATGTCGCAGAAGCAGGAAATCACATCGGGATTAGTCGCGATGCAAAAGGGTGCCAAATCAATATCCCGTTTTCAGTTCCAACGGGCTACGCCGTTCAGGTTGTGAAAATGGACTATCGTGGATTCACAGCCCTTCCCGCTGGTTCACGATCAACCTTTGGCGCTGGCTTTCGATTTCTTGAAATCAATGGTCGAACGACCGCCGCAAGAAGAGTCTTGCGAGCAAACGTGATGGTAGGACCTCGGTCTGAAAACTTCACGCTGACAAGCATGATTCCAAGATCGGAGTTTTCTCCTTGCGGACAAAATTTCGTTCTAGCTGCAGAATCGCATTTAAACGTGCAAAGCAATCGCGCAGGAGAACAAGCGCTTTCTACAGTCGACTCGCTGGACGCCGTGCAAACACCGGTGAAATACTCGCTTCGGTGGATTCGCTGTGAAACGGGTCGCAATCCGGGACGTGTCGAACCAGATCGACCAACTCGACCGAATCCTCCCGGCCGTCCACCACGTCCACCGGTTCGACCGCCACGTTTTGGCAGATAAGTCTAATCAGCTGAGCTGGCCGATTTTTCGGTCAGCTTCCGGAGGGAATCCACCCAGGTCGGCGATGTATTTAAACACGGAACTCTCCGAAATTCTTTTCCGCCCGCTTGAAGGAAGTCATGCTTAGCGCGGTCGCCAATTTCTTCGATTGTTTCTAAACAGTCTGCGACGAAGCTCGGCGTAGCAACAACAAGACTTGCACCTTTTCCTGCGAGTGCGGGAATGACATCATCTGTGTAGGGTTTGATCCAAGGGGTGCGACCTAAACGTGACTGAAAAGACATCGTCCACTGGTCTCTTGAAATTGCGACGCCTAGTTTACCAAGCTCTTCAATAATTATTTGCGACGTCCGAAGACACTGAGCTCGATAGCAAGTTGCAAGTGATGCGCAGCCGGTTGCAATCGCGTTTTCACAGCATGCATATGTTCGAGATTCACTCTCTTTGCGTGTCGCTTGGCCGCCATCGAGACAATGAGTTCCCGATGGATCAGACTTTTTCAAATGTCGCTCTGGTAGGCCGTGATAGCTTAACAGCAAGTGTCGCTTTTCTCCCGCCTGATCCATTTCGGCTTTAATCAGATCTGCCCACGCCTTCGCATGACTTTGATCGTCAAAGAAACTTCGAACGATGTGAAGCTTTGGGGCCCAGCCGATTCGGACCAACGCTTCTGTTACCTCGTCGATCGAAGACCGACTCGAACTTTCTGCATATTGAGGATAAAGCGGAATTACTAAGAGCTCCGTGATGGCACCTCTTTTCAATTCCTCAAGAGTAGATTCGATCGAGGGATTCCCATACCTCATCGCTCCGGCAACCTTTGCATCCGGACGGACCTTTTGAAGTTCTATAACGAGATTTTTCAGATGAATCGCTAGCGGTGAGCCCGCTTCTGTCCAAACTGTTTGATAGGCTTCCGCCGATTTGTACTTCCTACGGGGCACGATTGCGACATTCACAAGCAGCCAGCGCAACGCCGTCGGAATGTCGATCACATAGGGATCCATCAGAAACTGTTTTAAATACCTTCCAACCGCTTCAGGCGTAGGTTCGTCGGGAGTCCCAAGATTGAGCAACAAGATACCTAGTTTCATACGCTTTTTTCGTTCCCTATTCGCAATGATAGCTGTTCGGCCTGCTCAAGGATTGAACGTAAACCGAGTTCTCCAAGATAATTACCAAATAGAACTACGGGACCGATTGGTTTGCCGAGTTCGATCTGCACATTTTCAAGATTTTTACTAAAATGTGGAATCGCGGCCGGCCACTTGGTCACTTGAAAATTTAGTATCTCAGGCTCATCCTCACCTAAAATCTTGCGTCGCTTTTCCAAAACTAACGCCAATAATTCGTCATCACTGAATTTCAAGAGTCGCTCGCCGTGTTCTTTTCCGCCAAGTATCCACGTTTCAGATGAAGTCCCTTCACTGCAACGACCAGAAAAAATAACTGAGTTCTGAAGCGCGCCTAGGATCCCGTCATCAACGCCGCCGACTTCGGTGTCTTGGGAAAACAAAGTGCCAAAGCCTTGGCGTTTAGCAGGTTTAGAAAAATGAATTCCGACATTCAAGAGACTCAACATCGAGATCTGTTTGAGTTGCTTTACGTGTGAAGAAAAAATCGGAAACGCCCCAAGCAATTCAGCTGCTTGGCTTGCGGACGTCGCAACGACGATCTGTTTGCTAGAATTCTCGGCCGGGTTTTCCAAAACATCTCGAACAGCACTCGCTCCATCGACATCAAACTGAAACTTTACACCGCGAGATTCCAGCGTCGATCGAAGACCTGAAATCAGTTGCCCCATCCCGCCGCGTGCGGAAACAGTGCCTCGCAGTTTTCCCCGCCTGCTGCTCGAGCGCTTGTCCTTTGATCGGTACAAGCGATCTGTCACAAGCGTCGCCGATAGAGTTTCGGCAGGGGCCGCGAAAATTCCCCAAACTCCGGTCGCGAGAATTCGATTCGAAAACCGATGACCAAACGCCCGCGCCCCCCAAGATCGGAGTGATTCGTGTTTTTCCGGACGAAAGCTTTTGGCCGTCAAAATCAAAAGTCCCCCTGCGAGCATTCTCAAAGTGCTGAAAATGCCAAGTGGCCAACGGCTGACCTTTCCGTCGACCCAAAGGTATCTTCGCCGCGCAGTTTTACTCGTGGAAAGAATGGGGACTCCGCAGTCTTCGAACAGCTCTTCGACCAGTTGCGAACTCAAAAGGCCGTTAGCCGCGGTTTCCACCTTGAAGCCATCGAGATCAAGAGTGCCGATCAAACCGCCGGGGCCAGAGCGCCGCTCAAGCACCGTCACTTGGTAACCTTTGCGCGAAAGCGCCCATGCGGCCACTAAGCCCGAAAATCCCGCTCCGATCACTGTCACATGCGCGGACATCTCTTAAACACTCATCGAAAAAATTCGCGCTTCCGGCGTCTTTGCGCGGAGACGCGCATCTAGTGCCAGGCACGCGTTACGTAAAAAAGGTCTCCCCGAAGGCAGCACTTTCAACGTCATGTTCTCGATAACAACGAGACCATCTTGAATCATTTCCGCCAAGAACCCTCGTACGTCACCGACTTGAGCTTCATCTCGCAACTGCACTTCAAATTTTGTCATCAATCTCAAAATCTGCTCGCGCTGCTGTCGATCTTCGTCTGTCAAAATGTGGCCACGGAAAGTGGGAATCTCGGATTTATCCAAGATCTCTTCCCAAACCGGCAAGACCTTTTCGTTTTGATGAAAACAACCTGGCGCTTCAGAAATTGCAGAAACGCCGAGACCAAGAAGAACGTCCGTGCGTTGATCGGAATAGCCCATGAAATTTCGATGAAGCGTGCCGTTGATGGAAGCCTTCGCCAAACCATCCTCGGGAAGCGCAAAATGATCCATACCGATTTCAACGTAACCGTCAGCAAGCAACGCCCGCCGAGCGGATTCATACAGCGCTCGCTTTTCCTCGCCTACGGGCAAGTCTTCATCACGAAAAAGTCTTTGTGCTGGTTTAATCCAAGGTACAAGCGCAAACGAATAAAGTGCGATTCGATCTGGTCTCAAAAACAATGTTCGTTCAACCATGCGTTCGATGGTCGTGATCGTCTGCTTCGGTAGCCCGTAGATGAGATCAAAATTGACAGAACTGTAACCCAGCGCTCGCGCAGCATCCGTGATGCTTTTCGTTTGTTCAAATGGTTGAATGCGATTTACGAGGCGCTGAACCTCAGGGTCAAAATCTTGAACACCAAGACTGACGCGACTAAAACCCAAGTCTTTTAAAACTTCGAGTTGAGCATAATTCGTTCGTCTAGGATCGACTTCGATGCTGCCTTCGAAATCGTGTCCCACTCGTTTCAAGAGTTTGTCCATACCAATGACAAGCCTCTCAAGTTCCGATGCCGACAAAAACGTAGGTGTCCCACCGCCAAAATGTACACACGCTGTTTCACGCGATTTAATCTCGGGCACCTTTTCTACGTAGAGCTCCAATTCACGAAGAAGTCTTGTGACGTAGGGGCTCTCCCGTTTGTGGTCCTTTGTAATGGTGGTGTTGCATCCACAGAACGTGCACAAAGTTTCGCAAAACGGCACGTGCACATAGACAGATAGCTTTGCATCAGGCGCCGCTAAACCCTTTGCGAGTTCCGCTAGCCACCGAGTTCGATCTGGAGAATCGACCCAATAGGGTACCGTCGGATAGCTTGTGTATCTAGGCGCAGGGATATCATATTTTTTAAATAGCGCGCTCGACTGGTTGTTCTTCTGGGTCATTTGAACACCTCTCGAACAAGCTCGACGTAACGCTTTACATTTCTCTCTGGAGTTCCGGGCAAAACGCCATGGCCCAAACCTGCAACCCAACCGCTTCGTTCGACATCGGTAAGACCCTTGAGGTTGGTCAAATACTTGAGGGCCCGCTCTTCAAACTGGGCAGGCTCTAGGAATAGCAAGCTTTGATCAAAGTTCCCTTGAACGAAACCGTGGTGATTTCTCGGTGATCGCAATACATCTCGCAAATCCCAGCGGTGATCAAATCCGACGCCAGCGATTTCCTCAGAACTAAAAATCGAGTGCCTGAGATGTGCAGCCTGAATGCCCTTGGCGTAGTAGCCGACTTTACCCGGGAACGCGCGAACCAACTCTTTCAAAGATGGCGCGACAATTTCTGTAAATAGCTCGGGATCAAGTTCGCCGGCGGATGTATCAAAAATCATGACAACCTCGGCGCCACCGCGAAGCTGCAATTCGATATTAAGTTTCAAAAGTGGAACCATCCGTTCACAGAACTGACGATACAATGCCATCTGGACTTTTGATTTTTCAAGACCGCCCTTGTGTGCGCCTTCGACTGCGTAGGTGAACAAGGTCCACGTGCCGCCAATGAAGCCGATGAGACTTTTACCTTTCGGCAGCTTTTCTCGAGTGAGCTTCATAGCGAGATTTTGAAATTCAAGGGCCTTGATCGCCTCTTCAGGTTCCTTAAACTTTTTAAGTCCAGCTTCGTCGAGCGACGTCGAAAGCACTGGACCTGGGTCATAGGTGAGCCCCATCCCGAAGGCTTCCAAGGGAAACAGGAGATCGCTAAACAAGATCGAAACATCAAAGTCAAATTCCAGAACCGGGCCAAGCGCGACTTCGCTGGCAAGTACCGGATCTTTGCAGAGGGTAATGAAATCATTTTTCGAACGCAGCGCCTGATAGTGTTTATGATAGCGTCCCGCCTGGCGCATAAACCAAACTGGAGGACAGGCTTGAGCCTCTCCGCGCAAAGCATTTTGAAATTTAGAATTCTGTATCATACACGACCCACTTTCATTTATTCCCGCTTACTATTCCCACGTACTATTCCCACTGATAACCGACACTTCGGACGGACCGAATTCGCTGCGCATGTGGTTCGCCCAAACATTGCCTTAAGCGAACAATCGCGTTGTCGACAGTCCTTGAAGATGGAAAATTGGCTTCGCCCCAGATTTTGTCTAAAATCTCGTCGCGACTGACAACAGCCGGACTTCTGGCGACGAGTAACTTCAAGAGCTGGGCGTCGCGCGGCTGCAGTCGTTCAACAACGTCATCGCCTTGTCGCACTTCAAGTGCATCCCAAAAAACCGTTCGGTCGCCGATGACGAGCGTGGCCCGAGACGCATGATTCTCAAGAACGTGTTTAACTCGTAAGAGTAGTTCTTTTAAATGAAACGGCTTCGGAATGTATTCTTCGGCTCCTAGTTCGTAACCTTCCAGGCGATATTCGGCCGAGTTCATTGCCGTGAGAAAAACAAATGGTGAAGATTGGTTAAGGCTTCCCAAGGCCCCGGCACGAAGACGTTTTGCCAACTCAAAGCCACTCCCATCTGGAAGACCGACATCAAGTATCAAGAGGTCAAATAAATCTGCCGCGACCTTTGTTTCCGCAGCTTTCACCGAGTCGGCCCATTGGACCAAATAGCCCTCTTTTGCCAAGCGCTCTGACAAGGTTTCAGCTAGTGAATTGTCGTCTTCGACCAAAAGAAGTGATTTCATTTCTGATTTGGCCTTTCTGGATGTTCGTCTGCGGAAAGAAGACGAAGCGTCACACAGAATCCCTGTTTCGTGGACTTGTCGATGCGAACTTCGCCTTGCATACGTTCGACAAGTTTTGAAACCAAATAGAGCCCGATTCCACTGCCACTGGTCCCCGATTGCCGGTTGAAAATGATTCCCAACCGTTTGTGGTCGCCATCAAAACCCAAGCCGTTATCTTGAAATCGAACTTCAATGTAGTCAGCCTTTTTTTCGATCGCGACGGCAAGCTTCGTCGCCTGCCCATGTCGGCTCGCGTTCTGCGCAAGATTCCTTACGACGCTTTCCAGCGCTCGCCGATCTCCGAGAACGCGTGGACTATTCTTAAGACCGCTGTCAGAAACCTCT
>JAXMMN010000714.1:0-3099 GCA_034366485.1 Bdellovibrionales bacterium | reverse complement strand
GCGAATGGCTTGATCTGAAGGATACGTGTTGAGCATTTGAACCCGAGCAGAGATTTCTTCTTGTGAAATAGCACCGTTGGTTTGCCAATTGGTTTTGAGAAGCAATGGAGCCACTTGCAGAGTCATATTGACGACGTCAACTCGCGACAAAAGAGCCTCAATCGAATCGCCATCAACCAACAAGAAGCTTTGTTTGAATTTTGAAAGCTTAGCGCCTTGTTCAGCTGAAAGCTCTTTTTTCGAATCGAGGATGGCCTTGAGCGCGAGAATTTCATTTCGTTGCAGCGAAAGAACAAAGTTAATTCGCATCGTCGGTTCGACAAGCTGAAGAAGCAAATCACGTTTTGCTTCGTCACTGACGTCAGCGGCGATGAGAGCTTTTGACGGAGCTGGCTGAGCGGCTGGATCGGCCGCTGCCGGCGCAGCAGGAGCATTTGCAACGACAGGAGGTACGGGTGGAGCAGCATCCGCTGGTTGAACAGGTGTCGCTGGTGCAGCAGGAACTGGAGCTGGCGCAGGTGCCGCAGCTTGCGCAGCTGGATCTGCAGCTGCCGCACCTGCTGGATTTGCAGGCGCGCCAGAAGTACGGCCGTCTAGTTCGGCGCCAAAAATTCTTCGAGCTTCATCCAATGCGGCGTCGCGGTCAGCGGCGTCTGCATCGGCCGCTTCTGGGGTAGGGGTTTGGCCGGGCGAGGGCGATGGAGTTGGTGTCGCCGATGCCATCAATTCGCGAAGACGATTTTCTTCATCTGCTGCAAGTGGGTTCGCATTGGTTGAAGTACCTTTGGCCTTTGGATCAATTGCTGAAAACTTTCCGCAAGCGGAAAGACCAACTACAACAGCTAGCGTTGCAGTGACCAGAGCAACCGTTTTCTTCGTCATTTGACCCTTAGAATGTAACTTCACCGTGAACCTCCAAGTGTTCGACACCAGTGGTTCTGCAAAATCCGAGGGATTTCAAGCCCACGGGGGATCTGTACCAGGCGCTGTTTTATGAGATCTCGTGGGGTGTTTCGAATCGACCGAGCGCCAAGGGCGAAGTTGAGAGTGTCGGAAATTGTCAGTGGGAGCCCAACAGCGGCCCCGTCGGGGGAGTCTAAGGTGTTTCTAAAGCGCGTCGATACATACGTCGATAGAGCTTAATCCGCTCTCGAAAAGTCGCACGCTGCTGATCGCTCAGGTCTCTCAAGGCGTGAAGAAAGTTGGCTTGATTTGCAATATCGGCCAGGTTTTGTGCGCGAACAGGATCTAAGGCAATGAAAGCGCGCACAGTTTCAATTTCCAGAATTTGATCATTTCCATCGCGAAGAATATTGTTCCGACGATTCCAGAAAAAGGCTTGCTCGTGGTCGATTAAAATTTGTCGCCGATCGTCAGTAATGAAGTAGTTCGACGTGTTGCGATCATTCATTGCGAGGATCGAGTCAAATACCCGTGTTGCTGGATCTGGCTTGTGCCAAGGTAGTTCGATCCAATTGTTTTCTCGTGTGAAGTCGGCGGCTAGTTTTTGTCCGATGATCATTTCCTGCGCCGATCCAGAAACACCATTGATTTCCGCATACGTTGTTACGGGCACGTTGAAGCCTGCGGCGCGAGCAAAGCGATAGATCGAAACTTCAAGTTTGGCGCGAGCAGCATCAGTTCGGAAAATGAATTTTTGTCCGGAATCGGTAACGCCTTCGAAAACGTCGTGGTGGTGCTTCAGTCGCTCGAGATCGAACCAGCCTACAAGTGGAACGTCGGCTTTCAGAGATACAGAAGAAGGCGTCGGTCGCCGAAGGGCTTTTCTTGTGAATTTCGCTAGCTTCTCATAAAGCCCTGGACATGTTTCGACCGCGTCCGCAGCGCGGGAAACGGAAGACAGTGAGGATACGGCCGCTAGAATGAAGCAGACGATAGATGCAGTTTGGGTCAAACGATAAAAAGCAAATTTGACCGCGACGTGTTTCACAGCTGCGGAGGTGGTTCCGTGTCGTTGACGTTTGGTTTGCCAGTCGACACAAGTTTGAACGCGAGCACCGCGCCGACAAGTGCAGCGGCACCAAGTGCCAACTGCCCACCAGCTTTTGGAAGCGCGTCGGTTGGGATCACTTCAAAAACGCTCAGGAGCCCAATGCAAGCGAAGCTCGCTATCAAAATGACACCGATCATTCTTACCGAAGTGGACATTAGGCACCTGCCTGTTTATTGTTCTTGTTCCAAATTCGATTATTGAGTTCGAGATCTTCGACAATCTCCAGAATGTCATAAAGCTCTTCGCACATTTTGCTCGCATCCCTCGTAAGGTTGTCGAGGCTAAAGCCAAAGTCCATGAAGCCACGATCGTGTGGGATTGCGATAACGATGGTCGAGTTCAAGAATGAAACCTGAACTCCAGCGCCGTACTTTCCTCGCAAACGCGTGAGCGCTTCCATAAAGGAAGCACTTAAAATGTATCGCGCTTCGACCGGGTCGGTGGAAAGAACCTTGAATTGCGATTCAAACTCTGGGTTCTCAAGTTCGACCAGTTTCAAGCTCGAGGTGGCACTAAAAAGTCGCTGTGCACTACGTCCCAAAAGTCCAAGCGCTTTTTCAGCCGTGTCAGTTTTGACGACAGTGTGGCCTTTAAAGTTTTTATTGAAGTCAGCCAAAAACAAAATTCCTTTAAAGATCGGGATGTAGCGTGTTTGCCGACGTCCTTTCGAGTCTTTGTAGGATTCTTTGTTGAAAGTCTTTATTTCTTGAAGTTCGAACTGTGTTTTTTCAAGCTGGCCGACAACGTGATCTTCGCTGGAGGCCGTGTCATAGCTAGGAGAAAAGAGACCACAGGACTTGTAGAGCTCAACCGGAAAGGGATTTGTTGGTGAGTAGGAAAACGTCTTGCAGAGTGATTTAATGATTTTGACTTTGAATTCGGAAATCAACACACGCTGTGCTTGCGCACGCTTCACGGATGCCATCAGCACCGTTCGCAAATCTTTTGAAATATGAAAACCACCAAACGCCGCAGCTCCCATGCCGATCCATTGAACGATGAGCTTGAGAGTGCTTTCTTGCGCGTTTTTAAATAGAAAGATCACAAGAAGTCCCGCACCAACCAAGGGTCCCCAGGTTTTCACT
>JAXMMN010000713.1:0-1115 GCA_034366485.1 Bdellovibrionales bacterium | reverse complement strand
ACTGCGATGGGGGTCACTTACACGGGGACCGGAGGTTCAAAAGCAGTTGCCGAGCACAAGGCGATCGAATCCTGCAAAGAAAAGACGGACGACTTTTTCTGCAAAGAAGCAAAGTGCTCGCAGTAATCCGCCCTCGTGGTTGGACGACGTAAATATCACTTCATAGGGCTGAAAATGGGGTCATTGGCCCCATTGCAAACGCTTTTGAAACAGGGCACTGCTTTCACAGCCTAATCGTCGATGGTCGTAGCGTTGAATCTCCGTTAAGACCATCGCCATGAAACATTCCAATTTATTAAAAGTTACCTATTCTGCTTTTGCTCTTACTTTAATTGCCGGCAACGCGTTTGCTCGTTCGCCGATGACTCCGCCAACAGACCCCGTCAACTCGGTGATCCCTGCTGGCTTAACGTGCGAAGTGACGCCGAACTTCCAGGCGGAAAAAAACAGCAGAGCCCTGCATTCATGGGGGATCATGTGATGTTTGGTCCTATGGTTTCAGGCGGTTTACAAGAGGGCGGCGATTCGACCAAGGTTCCACTGGAATCTGCCGGTGTTGTAGGGATGATCACGGAAGACACTAAAAATGGACTTGTGATTTTGAGTCTCGAAGCAAGAATCAGTCGAACTGTTTTCGAGCCGGTTTTCAACGAGCGCTCGTCGATTTCTCGCGGGGCAATTGTGCTTTCTCGGAAAGTAAAAACCCTCTCCAAGGGCGTTTTCAATCTTTCGAGTCTCGATACTGGCGCTGTTTTGATTGAATGTGATCTTAAGTAACCAACTTACTCCAGAGGTGATTATGTCTTTTTCTGCAAAGCTCGTGGTTTTAGGTTCTGTTCTATTTAACGTTAATGTGGCATCGGCCTCTTTTATGGAATCCTGCGATTTTGAAGCGAGCGTCGTTTCGGTTGCCCGCATCGGCGTTCTCGGCGAGCAGGTTTCTTCGATCGGCTCCGCAGCAGGTAGCCAAGAAGACACTTATGTTCACCTCATGAATATTCAGGTGACAGGTGTAACGAAAGATCTTGGCCAATCTAGCTGTGATCGCCATCTCGACAAGCCATTTCAAATCGTCATCAAGGCAGAGGACACATTCAAAGCTGGCGACGTTTTGA
>JAXMMN010000712.1:0-1286 GCA_034366485.1 Bdellovibrionales bacterium | reverse complement strand
GTTGCTGATTGGCCGAAACGATCGGCAAAATTGCGTCGCGGTAGCGGACAACCCGGTGATTGCCCGTGACATCGATTTGCGATTGTCGAAACTCTTCAAGTCGATGGACATAGCCAAGTACCAACGCATGTTTCGTTACCGAACCAACACGCACGAGGAGGAAGTCTTGGCGTTCGTTCTGTGCGGAAGCTGCAGATTGGCCGATCGAACTCATGGCGGCACTTGCTCCAGCTTGGGCGCTTTCGTTTCTGATTTGCGCAACTTTCGCCAAACCAAGTACATCAAGGATCAATGCAACCGAACCATCACCTAAGATCGTCGCACCAGAATACACATGAAGTGATTTCAGAAGACGGCTTAAAGGTTTAACGACGATATCCGCAGTATCTTGAATTTCGTCAACAATGAGGCCGAAGTAATAGTTGTCTGCATTCAAGACTGCGATATTGAAGATCTTTTTCTCTTCAAGCGGGATGCCCGCTAATCCTAAGACTCGATTCAGATCAACGAGTGGCAAAATTTCGCCGCGTAATCGAAATACCGGTGATCCCTGAAGTCGTTCAATTTTTTGCTCCGTGACTTGATCAACGCGAACGAGTTCGACCAGCTTAACCTGCGGAATTGCAAATCGACCATTCGAATCTCCAGAGTGAACAATCAGCGCAGGAACGATGGCGAGAGTCAGAGGGATTTTTAGTTTAATTGTTGTTCCAACACCATACTGACTTGTGAGATCGACAGTACCGCCGATTTTTTCAATGTTGGTGCGAACAACATCCATTCCAACACCACGTCCAGATACGTTTGTCACCTTTTGTGCCGTTGAAAACCCTGGAGCAAAAATCAGATTGAAGACTTCCTTCTCACTTAATTGCGAAGCTTGTGCGGACGTCATCATTCCACGTTCGACGGCTTTCGCGATCAATGCGTCACGATTGAGGCCCTTACCGTCATCTGCGATTTCGATGACGACATGTCCACCTTCATGAAAGGACCGAACTAGGATTTTGCCACCATCTGGCTTACCAGACTTTCGACGAACTTCAGGCGTCTCAATTCCATGATCACACGAATTTCGAATAATGTGGGTCAACGGATCTTTGATAGCCTCAAGAAGTGATTTGTCGAGCTCCGTCTCTGCTCCATCAAGTGTAAAAGTGATGCTTTTCTTTAGCTCTTGCCCGAGGTCTCGAACAACGCGATGAAACTTGGTCATGATGTTCCCGATGGGTTGCATGCGGGTCTTCATCATTTCGCCTTGGATTTCGCTGGTGACTACATTCAAA
>JAXMMN010000711.1:0-3893 GCA_034366485.1 Bdellovibrionales bacterium | reverse complement strand
ACACATTGGTGCAAGTCTTTTTCGAAAATGAAAATCGCGGTGGAGTCATCGCAGCAGCTAAAAGCAGTCACACTTATCAGCTTCGCTCGTCCACTCGACTTTAGTTCCGTCGAGCCTTACAACAAGCTTTTCGGCCAGGTCGGGGTGAACCTTAGTCGGGTCGAGTAGAACTGGACTTCAGTCTTGATAAATTTGGTTTTCGACTGGACCATCGTCTTGAAAACCTCGACCAAGGACGAGTGATGGCCCGACGTTGATCGAGAAAAACCAGACGAAGTACCGTGTGCAGACCACGACTATCTCTACGTCTTGGTGGGCGAACGTCTTGGTCGGCCTAAGTCGAGGTTAGCAACGAGATGAACCGACGAGTTAAATGGATTTGCGAAAACGTGAGCGCAAGAAATCAGATACAGAATCGTCTTCGACAAGCTTGCGAAATTCATGTCGGACAGTTTCAAGCTCCCTGCGCCCGAGACTTACTTCTCGCTGCAGTTTCCAAAGTCGAAAGAGTTCTGCAACCGAGTAGCTAGAACCTTGTGACTTCACAAGCTTAAGGACATCGCCCGTACGAATTCTTCCCTCTGAGAGTACTTCGAAGTAAACGCCCGGCCGCCCGAACTCCACAAATGTCTCTTGGGCCGACGGACTTTGAAAGGCGAAGTTCAGTCGATTGCAGGGAGAACGCGGGCCTGTCACTTTCAGACGAACAGATCCAATCTCGTATTCGTCACCAATCATCACAGATTTTTCATCAAGATGATTCATCGTCAGGTTTTCGCCGAACGACCCGATATTGACCGGGCGACTGAGCGATTTGGAAAAGTCCGCATAAAAGTCGTTGGAAAGCGCGTAGACAACTGCTTCGCGAATTCCGTGAATTTTTGCAGCGTCGAATTCATCGCCGACCACGCGTAGAAATGTAACTTCAATTCCATCTTTGACTGGTGAGCGAGTCATAGACGACCTGATCGTGTTGCCGTTAAGTGTGTATTCTTTTGGCGTGCCTGTATTTGTCGACAAGACCCTAGGATTTTCCGCATTCATATTCCGACGTCTGTAGCACACCGATTGGCATTCGCCAAAAAAAAGACCCATGGCTAATGCCATGGGTCTTTTTTCTTACTCAGACATGTATGCCGATCGTCCGCAAATCGCGCTATTGGACCGTATACTCGATGACGAGCTTAGTTCCCGCTGGCTGCGATCGCCAATTGATATACTGCCCAAGCTGCATCTGAAGTTTAGCCGAGTCATAGACCCAACCATTCCGCAAATCTCCCGCCACGATAACTTGCGACCCGTAGGTCACTTTGATCGATGAGATCACGGGTGGCAGTTTGAATTGAACAGAGCGAACGCCGATCATTTCATATTTGGATCCGATCGAACTGAGTCGCGTGCTGTAATCAGGTTCACACAGATTAACTGATTCTCCGATTGTTCCAAAAGCAGTAAGAGCTTCTTCGATGCGTGTCGGAGCCGCCTCACCGCTTCGGTTACACTCAGCTCCAGGCTGTACGACGTGAACCGTAGGGATATAGGCTGCGTGCATCGTCACCGCGTTTTGTTTGGTCTGACGGAGAAATTCAACATATGTAGCTACTGGATCTGGCGATTGGTCATCGGCATCGGTCAGTAGAAATACGGCCAAGCCCGCATTCGGGCGAAGGAAGCCTGCATTCTCATTCGAAACAAGTGGTTCGGAAAGTGCCAAACGCACCGCTTGGAGCGGCTGTTCGGAACCTGAACCATCAATCTGCATTCCGATTTTCAAGTTTTCGGTCAGTACTTGCTCGAAGTTGCCGTCGCTGGTTTTTGCAACTTTATTTGTAATGCCAACAAGCTTACCGCCCATAGCATAACCAGGAATTGGCTTGAACGGCTCAGAATCAACATTCGTTGTAATGACAGCCGCATGAAGATCGACGCCCGACTTCAGCGAAGCGTTAACGAGATTCGAAACGTTCTTCAATAGGTTCTGCTGGTGAGTGCTCATAGAACCAGAATCGTCGATCACGAAAAGAATATCGAGTGCCGACGGTGCAGTCCCTTGATAGACGTCTACTTCCATTCGGATTTGAGTCGAAGCACCGCTGTAGCGAACGTTGTGTGATTTTACATTGAGCGCCATCGCTGAAGTCGCGAACGACAGAACCGACGTACCAACCAGAGCACCAGAAATAAGACTCTTAAAATTAAATTTATTCATTTGTGTTTCCTCCAAAACACAAACTTTCTACCGCGAGTACTCGAAGTTCCAAAGACCATTCGTAAATTACGCGGAGCCGGCAAAAACCGACCGTAGCAATTCCGATTGCCACATCGAAATAACACAACGACCACCTCGGTGGCCGCTGCCTCTATCCTAAACGCTTTAGCTGCTTGAATTAAATTGTATTAGCGGGTCGACCTGTTTTGTCGCACGGGTGTGCCACTGCCGCCAGAGGGAACGAGATCCCACTTAGAGCAATCTGCCGGGTCAGGCTTAACGCCGTCGCCACTTGAGCAGCAAGCCTTTGCCTCTGCAAGTACCGGAAGCATTCGCTGTCGATAAACTCTCAAGGCCGACTCGAGCTCGTCGCCGCGCCCAAACGGCGCTGACTCGCCCCATTGCAAGCGAGTTTGTACTCGACCATTCGGCATCCGAACACCTGACTCATTTCCAGATGAGTCGAATTCAATCGTGATCGCATTGGTTTGCCCCGGAGGAACAAAGGTCAAATCCTTACCGTTGAACGTCGCATTGCCAAAGCCGCTAGAGGAAACGCGAAGGGGCGGTCCGCACTGCCCACGCATTCCACCATAGTACTGGCCGTAGTTAGAATTTATCATTTGAAGAACTTCAGGATTTTCCTTTGCCAGCGCACAAAGTGCGTCGGGATCCATTTCGGCCATTTTTTGAACATTGGCATTATCAAACGAGAAGCGGTCGCAGCCGCGATCCGGGTTCGCCGGAAACAATTCGGAAGTTGGCATTGCTGTGCATGGCCCCGCCGGCTCGTTGCTAGCGAATGACGCGATTGAAAACGCGGCTCCACCGACAAATGCAACGGCACGACCAGCAGCCAAGCCGAGGCCTCTCATTGCCGCGCCGGTCTTTCCCACATTTGGGAGAATCTTAGATAAGTATCCTGACGCTGCCTCGGTAAGTTTACCTTCCATTTCAGCCAGGTTGTTGGCGAGTGCACCCATCTGGGAAATCGTGGTCGAAAGGACTTTTTTGGCGGGATCGATGAGGGATTCTTTGGGGATAAAGTTGTGAATTCGGCTTGCAACGGCATAAAGATCCGCGGGTGATTTTGCCACCTCGGCCATATCTTTCATGTTTTGCAATGTCTCTCTTGCCTTCTTAGCTTCCGCCAGCGCTGCCGAATAAGCAGATCGTTCTTTTTCCAATTCAACAGAAAAAGACTTTTCGTCGAACGCAAAACGACGCGCACGAAGGGCTTCTTGGTTCCAGGAGTTCGCAGCTTTTTTTAGCTTTGCAACTTCGGGATCACGCTCAATTCTATCGATTTCCATTCTGGCTTGATATTCTTTGCCCACAGAATCCTTGAGTTCGCGGCGAGCCAGATTGAACTCTGCTTGCTGATCTGGAGGAAGTCTTTCGGCGATGGCATTCATATCCCAAAGGCCGTCGCCCATCGGTTGGCCAGTATGTCGCAAAAAAAGTCGCTGAAGGTTTTTAAGATCTCGCGCCTTTTTATCTGCGTAATCAGCTTGTTCATTGTAAAGTCGCTGATACCCGCGGCGATTGATCGCATCCTCATAAGACCGCTGAGATCGCAAAGCCTCGACTTGAATTTCTGAACCGGTTCCGTTCGCCATCTCTTTAACTTTCGCAGCTCTTTCTGAAGGAGAAAGACCCGCAAGCTTACGTTCGGTTTCCTGCA
>JAXMMN010000710.1:0-3942 GCA_034366485.1 Bdellovibrionales bacterium | reverse complement strand
AAAATTTGCCTCGTGATCCAAGCCCACCAACAAGCTCAGGCTCGAGAGGACATCGCACTCGCCTTTAAGGAAATTGGCCGAATCAATTCTTGGATGAGTGATTGGCTTCCAGAGACTGAGCTTTCGCAGGTGAACCAGTTTGCCGGAGAAAAGCCGGTAAAGGTTGGCAGTGAACTTCTTGGTGTGCTTAGCGACACGCTTTCGGTGGCTCGTGACTCGGCTGGAGCCTTGGATCCAAGTTTCAATGTGATGTGGGGAACCTATAACTTCAAAAAGGGCGCGGAGCGAGAAGCCACCGAAGAGGAAATCAAAACGCGTCTTCCGTTGATCGACTGGCGAAAAGTTATTGTTGATTCCGAAATGAGCACCGTTTTTTTGAAAGAAAAAGGCATGAAGATAGGACTTGGTGCCGTTGGACAGAGCTATGCGGCCGATCGCACCGTGGAAATATTGAAAAAGAAAAAGTATGTCGGTGGCTACGTCGACGGCAGCGGAGACACCGTTTTTTGGGGGCATAAGCCAGGTGGAGCGAAGTGGACAACCGGCGTGCGCGATCCAAGTAACAGCGATGCCGTCCTCGTTCGAATTTACGGGACTGACTTTGCGATCACCACCTGCGGCGATGACGAAAAGTACTTTTTCCGAGACGGACGACGAGTGCACCACGTTTTAGATCCCAAAACAGGTCGACCGGCCATGAAGAGTCGGCAGGTCACTGTGATCGCAAAACGTGGTTTTACCGCCGATGCTTGGGACACGGCTGCGTTTGTCTTGGGTTCTGAATTAGCCATTCCGATTTTAGAGAAGAAGGGATTGAGGGCTGTATTTGTCGAGCCCGATGGCACTGTGAAGCTAACGAAGGGGCTGAAAAAAGAATCGAGTGCATGGGGCGAAGGATATGTCGTTACCGGTGCGCTCAATTAGAAAAACCGAAACCCCAGCTGGGGCTTCGGTAAAAGCGGTCTACTTTGAAAGCTGTCGACTTTTATTGACACGCCATCAGTGTGATTACGGTCGGGCGTCACTATTGATTCTGACCGCGGACTGACCGATGAAGAACTTTTTCGAATCGGTGTCGACGAGAGAGTTGCCACCCAGCTGACCAGCCAATCGGATTGGTGCATCTGCCATCGCCAAAGCCGCGGCTGTGTTTGATGGAATAAACCCATCGACAAACTTTCCTCCGGCGGCCCAGTTTGTAAGAACCGGGACAAACTCAACTTGGCTGTTGGCGTTGATGAGGTTGCTGCCAGCGACGATATCGAAGCCGAGATCCGAGAACGTGCGGTTGTGCGATCGGCCGTAGCACGACAAGTTGTACATGACGCGAAGCTTGCGCTTCAGAGCTGCGCGATCTGTAGCGGACATTCCGGCGGGCACGATGGCTCGCTCGACGGCGGCCATGCTGTGGGCTCCGTCGGCGAAGTGAAGAACACCCGGGCTACCATGAACCGAAAGGATCGTGTCGATGGCGAGGATACTTGGATTTCTTGCCAAAGTTCGAAGCATTGTTCCCATTGCTTGCGGCGTTGCCTGGCTATTCTTAAGGAAGTGAATAGACCGATAGCTATTTTGCAGAATTCCTTGGGTCGTAGCCTGTGTCAGTCCTTCTAGGGCTGTGTAAAGCGGACGAAGCTCGGGGGCGGAGCGAGAGTCGAGTTCGCTGATCACGACCAGAACTCGATTTTCCTTTGCGACAGTCGCCTGGGCTTCTTCTGCCGAATACATCGCTGCCAAACATGCCAAGAGTCCTACCATCATCTTCTTTGTTTTTTGGAACGCTTTCATTTTCATCTCCTAAGTTGATCCGAAGTTATTTCGGATGTTGCTGATGAATCTGTTTTCGCCGCATTTCGCACGAAAACGAACGAACGATAGCTTACAAAAAATGATGCGTTTTGATGCTTTTAATGGGAAACAGAAGGCATGAACCTGAGAGACCAGTTCCTTCGCGGTGAGTACGGCCAAATCGTTCAAGAATTTGAACGCTTGAACGTCGACGGAACCAAGCTCAAGAAACGAGAGCTTCCGTGGGTGGCCGCAAGCCTGGCGTTGATGGGCCGAGTTTCCGATGCCTTTGAACTCGGAGAACGCTCCGATCCAGTTGCACGATTTTATGTGATCACGGCGCTCATTCGGTCGTCTGATTACCAACGGGCTCGCAGAGAAATTGGCGAGTTCCTGAAGGCGAGCAGCGATCGAGATCCTGTCTGGCGCTTTTACGTTTTTCAATGTCTTGGTTTCCATGCTTTTTTCGAGGGACGCTTTAAAAAGTCGCTCTACTGGTCGCAACGTGCCTGGTCCCTTGCCATCAAGGAAATGGGACTTCACGAGCGCGTTCTTAGCGCCGACCTCCGCGGTCATTGTTTGATTCAGATGGGCGACGTTGAGGCCGGCTTAGAAAGTCTTGAGTCGGCGCTTGAGGTAGCTAAGCGTTTTGGAAACCAGTCACACGTTCGCGCACTTCGTGCTGCAATTGCAATTGCCGAAGTTCAAAATGGCTATCGGCGGGATGGGTCTTTGCGTGAGTTACTTGAAGACAGCTTGCAAAGCGACAGCTACACGGCCGCAAATGTTCTGATCGAACTTGTTCGTCAAGCAAACTTGCGCGGGCACTATCGTGAGGCGATAAAAATTGTCAGTGAAACGAGACCGCTGATCAAACGAGTACGGCACAAACGACAGGCGGCTTCGCTTGCTGTGCGTGAAGCCTATAGCCACTTTCGGCTTGGGGATTCGAAGCGTGCGATATCAATTTTGGATTCGGCAGAAGTGAAACTGGACAGCCGTGATCGGGCGGTTCTGGTTGAGGTAAAGGGTTTGAAGCTTCAGATTTTGCGGGCACAAGCGGGTGCATCGGCAAAGGAATCGGAAGGGCGCCGCAGGCCAATAGAAAAACAAATCGCAAAGCTTCAGTCCGAGGTTTCTCTTCTCGCGCACGAAGTCCGCAATCATCGCTCACTTTCATTTTTGCGCCGCTTTAGTGGGGACGTAATAGAATCGCCGGCCGCAACTCCGATAGATCGCTGGATTCAAGGATCAACCGACTATCACATCAGAAAAGAGCTTTTTGATCGCGGCTATCTGGACTTTTTCAATTCATTGTTTGAGTCCGATCAACCAGACGCGCTGCTGTTGGCTGTTGTCGCCGGCAAAGTTTTGGTTCGAACAAGGTCCGAACTCTCCGCGATCGAGGACGGATTTTCTAGTAACCTTCGGCGTGGACTTTTGATTCTCGCAAGTGATCGTCGTACGAAAGAGGAAATTCTGCGCCTCGTTTGGGGTTATGGGTATGACCCCACTCGACACGACAATTTGATCTACACATTCATCCGAAGACTTCGAGTTGCTCTTGGACCTTTAGGTTCGCTGTTGACCTTTTCTGCGGACGACGGGACTTACGGTTTTTCGCGGCCTGTTTCGGTGAAAGTTTTGGATTACGAAGACGAAAGCGTTGTTGTCGATGACCTCCCCATCACACCGTCCTTTGAGAAAGAACTATTGAAGTGGAATCCTAGGCAGCTAGAGATTCTCGCAAAATTGAGATCCTCGCGTCGGGACGGACAGCCGCTGACTTCCCAAATCGTCAAACCGAAAGACCTTATCGAGGCCTACCAAGTATCAAGAATTACAGCAGGGAGAGATTTGGCCGAACTTACTGACGGAGGAATTCTAATTCGTGTTGGCCGCGGAAGAGGCACTGGCTACATTCTCAAGAGCTAAGTGTTCTCGCGAAAACGGCGATCTTTGAGATAGCGATCGAAAAACGACTGAACAGCATCGACAGCCTGTTCTGGCTCCATGCCGCTTTGTTGAACTAAAATTGCGGCGATCTCATTTAAACTTCGCTTACCGTCGACTTGGGCCAATACCCACGCCATGGTCGCATAGGTTTCGGCACTATTTGAAAATGGCGCAAGCTTGGGAACGGGAAGGTTCGTG